>DRMS01000111.1 GCA_011322515.1 Leucothrix mucor | reverse complement strand
TATTAGCCGTTAATGATTTATTTATTGGCCCGAAAACACATACCTCAGCCTATTACACGTTAAATTGGAATGGCGTTAGCGAGGCACAATCTTCCTCTGGGGTGATTATTTCAACAGGATTTGGCTCGACGGGATGGTTTCAATCAATCTTAGCGGGTGCAATGGGCATAGCGCAGACTAATTTGCATGAACTAAGCCAAGGTTTTGATTGGGATCAACCCCGTTTGCAATTTAGTGTACGCGAGCCATTTCCTAGTAAAGCCACAGGCGTTGATTTAGTCTTTGGGGAAATTATTCCAAATACACCGTTTCAGATGGAATCACAGATGCCTGAAAATGGCGTGATCTTTTCAGATGGAATAGAAAGTGATTTTTTAGCCTTTAATTCAGGTACGGTAGTTTCAGTTGCAGTGGCAAAAGTGCAAGGGCAATTAGTATGTGGGAGTGAGTGATAAAATGTTGCGCTATAGCAATGCCGATATGCATCGTAATCGCCCTGAACTCAGCGAGCATTTAATAGAATATTCAAAGCACATAGAAAATGCATAATAGAAATACAACCAGCATGCGGGCTACACCACTATGATTTTGTTTTCAAAATTTGATATATTCTGACCGCTACTGGCTTTAAGAATACAGAATCATATTGACTAGAAAGCTGATTATAAAACTGCTCTCTATTAGTTAGCGAAACCGACAATATGTCAGCCGTACGACTCAAGCGTCTTATATCTCTATTTTTAATTGCGATTCTAAAGGCATCATAGTTTGCATCGATATCACTCAGTAAGTTCATTCTAACTTGGTAAGGAGGAATATACGGTCTTTGATTTTTAGGCAATAATTGCGCAGAAATAGAACTAATTCGCATACTAATATGACGACTATTATTAAACAGTGAGCTGTACTCTTGTTGCAGTTTATTTTTAAACAGGGATGTTTTATTCCCATCTCTTTCAACAAGTAAAATCAATTGCTCAAGATGAGCACCCTCGCCTTGATAAGTTTCATTCTTTAATACATCATAATTGTTACTAAGATAACGCTCAATTTTATTAATGGTACGCTTATAAGTAGCTTTAGAAATAGTATTCGAAACCGCTACTACAGGAGCAAGAACCTCCATTCCTCTAGGCACATGACCTGGCCCCATATTGCATGCACTAATAAACAATAAACTTGCTATTACCGCTACCCGTGTTCTATATTTATGTTTCATCGCAATTAATCCTATACTGTCTGTAACCCATACTGACGGCTCTAGCCGTTAAACTGCATTACGCGGCTGGAGTCACGTAATGAGAAAAAGTCTGCATCATATATTGATTAGAGTAAGGAAGTTTCAAATAATGAATTTACCTAACTCGACAGATAATGCCGATCTATAAATAATACCGATAATGTGAGGTAATCGGATAACGTCGATCTTTACCAAAGGCGCGTTTAGTAATCCGCACTCCAGGCGCTGATTGACGACGTTTATATTCATTTAATAACACCATATTTGCCACGCGCTGCACGGTTTCACGCTCATAACCTAATGCAACAATCTCATCAACCCCTTTAAATTCTTCAATAAAATAGCGCAGTACTGCATCTAAAATATCATACGGCGGGAGTGAATCTTCATCCACTTGATCAGGTGCTAATTCTGCGGTGGGTGGACGTGTTATGACACGATTAGGGATGATTTCACCCTCACCAAGCGTATTACGATAGCGTGACAAATCATACACAAGGGTTTTAAAGACATCCTTTAAGGGTGCAAAGCCACCTGCCATATCACCATAAAGGGTGGCGTAACCGACTGACATTTCACTTTTATTGCCCGTTGCTAACAACATTTTGCCTAATTTATTTGACATTGCCATTAATAATACACCGCGTGAACGTGCTTGCAGATTTTCCTCGGTAACATCGCGCTCCAAATTGGCGAATTCTTCTGCTAATGCATCCATAAAACTATTAAAAATAGGCTCAATAGAGATTTCTCGATAGCTCACTCCCAATTTATCCGCCTGTTTACGTGCATCCTGAATACTAATATCGGCGGTATAACGAAATGGCATCATAACCGCTTCTACATTTTCTGCACCCAACGCATCAACGGCTATAGCAAGCGTTAACGCAGAGTCAATGCCACCTGATAGACCTAGCAATACGCCAGAAAAGCCATTTTTATTGACATAATCTTTTAGACCTAATACTAGCGCTTGGTAAACAAGGGCATTATCACTTGTATTATTAGATTTATAGAGCTCAACTGTAGCATTTAATGGTAATTTTTGAGTGAAAACACCTGCTTCTAAGGTGGGTGCTTGATAGAGTAGCTGCCCTTTTTTATCCACTAGCAATGACTCACCATCAAAGACTAAATCATCCTGCCCACCAACAAGGTTGATATAGGCAATGGGTAAATTGTTATCACTAGCGCGTTTAGTCAGTAGTTCAATACGATCTTGTGTTTTATTTAAACGAAAGGGGGAGGCGTTAATAACAATAACCGCTTCTGCATTTTCTTCAGCTAGCTTCTGTATAGGCTCAGACATCCACACATCTTCACAAATTAACAAGCCTACGCGATGCCCTGCAACGTCAACTACTGTAGTCTCTGTACCTGCATTAAAATATCGCTTTTCATCAAAAACACGATAATTGGGTAGATGTTGCTTGGCATATTTGGTAATTATTTTGCCATTTTGTAATACGCAAGCGGTATTAAATAACTTGTCCTTTAACATCATTGGCGCGCCAATAATAGCGCTAATGCCATCCGTTGCTTTGGCAATTGTTTTAATTGTACGCTCGACTTTTTCAATAAATGCAGGGCGAAATAGCAAATCCTCTGGTGGATAGCCTGTTATCATTAATTCAGGAAAGACGACAATATCGGCATGTTCTTGTTTTGCCTGCTTGATTGCATCAAGGATAAGCTGGGTATTGTGGCGAAAGCTACCAACAATGGGGTTTAGTTGCGCGATGGTAATGGTAAGGTGTTGGCTCATTGATGATTATTCTATGGAAGCTTATTGGGGCTTAACATATAGCAATGTTATTTCTGAATAGCAAACTAAAACATTCTTTGTTCTAATTGAATCTATTTATTCCTATAGACTTAGGGGCTACCAGTTTAAGGCGGGACAGTTCATGTTTCTGCTATTCGCCCGCACCCTTCGACAAGCTCAGGGAGCTAGCACCCTGAGCTTGTCGAAGGGTGCGGGTTTTTGCTATGACGTTACTTGTCCCGCCTTAAATTGGTAGCCGCAGATTCTTTGTTCCTGATTGAAGCATATCAAGTATCAATACAACTCAATAGCTTTGCAAGCGATTAATATACAGTCTATTTTTAAATAGCCATTAGTATAAAAAATTAATAAAACAAATAAATATTACTGTCTTTCCCTAATATTTATTGATAACAATCAAGCTTATTGATATATTAGCGCGTCGCTTTGCATGTTGACTAGGCAGGTAATGCTAGATTCAGGAGAAAGCACAAGAAATAATTAACACGAACTGATTGCTAAGACTTAATCAATTCACTTGAGAGTCTTGAACTAATTTATCCGTTCAAGCTTCTCAAAATATTTTTAAAACCCCGTACTGGTCGAAATGACAAACAGACGGGAATGCGAGAATAGCTATTAAACGACCCCATATCTTGGCTTATTTTGTCGCTATGCTCATAGAATACTAATAGCTTGTTTTGTAAAAATAGACACAAACAAGCACAACAGCCTTTTTGGCAGTATTCAGTAAACAATAGAATTTAATGATATATTGAGTATTAATAACAACTTGTTTTCACTCAATAATTGATAGTCTAATCCTCAAATGTTTCCTAGAACGATAACAAACAATGGTTAGCCCGTTCTTTTTATACATCAATGATAAGATTAGAATTTTTGCTTAATTTGCTTTGATACCTAAACCTGTAAGGATTCATGCTTACAATGTGCGAACATTAAATAGGGTTTAGGTGGTAATTATCGAGACAATAAATCTGTTCCATTTTAAATAAGCTGATTTGATGTAAAGAAGCTACTAAAGTTACGCCGAATTTTCTTTTGGTTAAATAGTCGCACGGGGCGTGTAGTCATTCTATGCAACGATCTGGGATCATTTAACTAGGAGCAACAAGGCAAATAAGATGGGTAACTTCTTTGCATTAAATCACCTAACCTTTTGATAAGCACTTTTAACAAGCACCCCCAATATTCAATAAGGTGTTTGAAAGGAATCCTATAATTACACTATCTCAGCCCCTCTATCATTATTAGAGTGCTGTTTTTGTCTTAATTTATCGCAAACAGATTACGCATTAATAAAGCCTACACTTAGTCTTCAGTTTATAGATTTAAGATAGGCAATGCATTCATAACTCTATTTATACTAATTACTGGCTAACGTAGGCTGTTATTTAACAGGAAACGTTAATCACATGAAAAGAATAGCAATAAATGCAACCCAGTCAGAAGAAATTCGTGTTGCAATGGTCGATGGGCAATACCTTTATGACCTTGATATAGAGCATCCCTTCCGCGCGCAGAAAAAATCCAATATTTATAAAGGCACCATTACTCGTGTCGAGCCAAGTCTTGAGGCGGCATTTGTAAGCTATGGTTCCAATCGTCATGGTTTCTTACCTTTTAAGGAAATTTCTCGTGAATATTGGGATACTAAAGGGAAGAAAATTTCGGGTCGTCCTTCAATTAAAGAAGTTATCAAAGAAGGTCTAGAGGTTCTGGTACAAGTCGATAAAGAAGAGCGTGGCAATAAAGGGGCGGCACTAACGACACAAATCAGTTTGGCAGGTCGTTACCTAGTTTTAATGCCTAATAATCCACGTGCAGGCGGTGTTTCTCGGCGTATTAGTGGCGAAGATCGTCATAAAATCCGTAAAATTTTACAACAGTTGGATATTCCTGAAGGCATGGGAACAATTGTACGCACCGCAGGTGTTGGGCGCGAATTAGAAGAATTAACATGGGATTTAGAGTACTTGCTCACACTCTGGAAAGCCATCACCACCGCCAACACACAGCATAAGCCGCCTGTGCTTTTATACCAAGAGAGCAATGTCATTATTCGTACTTTACGTGATTACTTCCGTAATGATATTGGCGAAATATTAGTTGATAATGAGCAAGTTTATAAGCAGGCGCATGATTTTATTCAAGCCGTTATGCCACATAATTTGCATAAATTAAAGCATTACACCGACCCTGTTCCTCTTTTTAGCCGCTATCAGGTTGAGCATCAAATCGAATCAGCTTTCCATCGTGAAGTCACCCTTCCTTCGGGTGGGGCGATTGTAATTGATCATACCGAAGCATTAATTTCTATTGATGTTAACTCTGCACGCGCTACTAAAGGTGCGG
>DRMS01000110.1 GCA_011322515.1 Leucothrix mucor | reverse complement strand
TCTATTCATTCATGTTCTTAAATCGGTAGCGACAGTAATGACAAATAAACGTTGGATTATAGGTTGCGGTGATATAGGTCGCCGTGTTGTTAATCTTTATAAAAAGCAAGCAAATAAATCATTAATAAATATCTACGCATTGGTTAATAGCCAAGCATCAAAAGAACGCTGTGATGCGCTAGGTATTCATTCCGTTGCTTTAGATTTGGATGACAAAAATGCAGTCGTCAATTTGGGAAATCAACTACAAGACAGTCAATTATTCTACTTTGCCCCGCCGCCGCAAAATGGAGTCGAGGATACACGTTTGCAAAATTTTCTTTCCTCCTTATCAGCTCAACCAAAGCGTATTGTACTTATCAGTACTACAGGTGTTTATGGTGATTCAAAGGGCGAGTGGATTGATGAAAGCTATCCTATAAAACCACAGGCAGAACGCGCACAGCGGCGCTTATCAGCAGAGAAAGCCCTACAGGCGTGGGCGCAAACATATCAACGAGAGACTATTATTTTGCGCGTAGCAGGGATTTATGCCACAGACCGCTTGCCTTTAGCGCGTTTGAAAAAGGGATTGCCTGTGGTTAAGCAAGAAGAAGCAGGTTGGACTAATCGCATTCATGCCGATGATTTGGCAATGGTTTGTAAATTAGCAATGGAATCTAATCGTAGTGATGAGGTTTATAATGTCACCGATGGACATCCTAGTAGCATGACAGCGTATTTTAATCAGGTGGCAGATTATGCACAGTTACCCCGTCCACCACAGATTAGTATGCAACAAGCAGAGCTTGCATTAAGTGCAGGTATGTTGTCTTATTTGCGAGAATCACGTCGTATTAGTAATCAAAAAATGCTGGATGATTTAAGTGTAGAGTTGGTTTACCCAAGCCTGAAACAAGGATTGAGCCTATCTTAGGTTTCAAGTTTCAAGCAATGATTTTACCACTATTGCGCAGATTTTTCTGGCTACCAGTTTAAGGTGGGACAGTTAATGTTTTTGCCTATTCACCCGCACCTTCGACAAGCTCAAAAAGCGGTGTCCTGAGTCTACCGAAGGGCTAGTTCCCTGAGCTTGTCGAAGGGTGCGGGTTGTTTGCTATGACTTTATTTGTCCCACCTTAAATTGGTAGCCATTTTTCTGAAAGATGTTCGATAAACTGCTCCGACCTACAAGTAGTCGTCCCAGCTTAAGTTAGTGACCTAATGGTATGTTATCGATTATAGAGCTGTTTTATAGCAAATAATGGTGAATTTATAGGATAATGTATGAAAATAGACTTTTTATATGAGTAAATTTCATTCATTGTTCTTATTTTCTTAATGGGTATACTATAATTCAAACTAATTATGTTCTTTGATATTGATTCAGAGAATGAGCAATATCCTCCTTTTCAAACTAATAAATTATTAAAATTATGATAAATACACCTATGAAATTAAAAACGGCTTCACTCACACTTTCTGGTTTTATCGCAACGGCATGTTTAGTCACACCACTAACGGTATTTGCAGATACCAGCGACTCTATTGATGCCATTATGCAACAGATGAAATCATTTAAAGCACCTGTTCCTAAAGTCTCAACACCAGAGCCAGTAAAGACCGAGACAAAAAATACGGAAGAGAAAAAAGCTGAAGAACCTGTGAAAATAGAAGAAAAACCAATGGTAGAAAGCAAGTCTAGCATTTATGTTGCGCCACTGGAGCTTGAGGTCGAAAAAAAGACACCTAGAAAACCTAGTGTCAGCAAACAAGTCAAAACTCAACCAAAAGCAACTAAAAAGAAAAAAAGATCAAAAAAGAGAAGAGCAAGGAGACAGACCAGCAAGAATAAGGGTAGTGCGGTAGACTATAAAGGTTTTGATGAGCAATATATGTCGCTTATTAATGACATCTTAAATGAAAAAGAACCGAGATCATCTAAACCTGCAAATACTCGTTCTGTACAAGCAGGGCAAGCTAGTAACTTTGCAGGTACTTCGGGGTGGATTTATCTAGGAAAATATCGTGCAGGTCGTTGGTTAGCGGGTAAATCACTAAAATCAGGAAACGCTCTACCTGTTGCAGGGCAACAGTACACGGTAAAATCACCACTATTGAATATGCGCAAAACTAGACCTCTAAAAAGTGGTTTAGGGAAGTTAGTGCAAGTGCTTCATGTTGGTGACAAGGTGCAAGTGAATCGTGTGCATCGCTCAAGTAATAACAATTATTGGGCAAGTGTAGTGCGTCCTTAAAAAATGTAAAAATAAAATTTAAGCCACAGAGTGACATCCTTTAT
>DRMS01000109.1 GCA_011322515.1 Leucothrix mucor | reverse complement strand
GATCAAAACAGATGCTGTAAAAGAGAGTGGTGCTGTAACTAATATTTTAGACTTACAATAACTGATGTTACGTAGCTATAGACATTCATTTATTAAATTTCCGCACCCTTCGACTCCGCTCAGGGAGCTGTACCCTGAGCGGAGTCGAAGGGTGCAATTATTTATGTGAAAAACTATAAGTAAAAAAGGGCGTATCGTTTGATACGCCCTTTTTTATGCTTGTTGGCTAGCAACTTTAGGTGGAATAGCTAATTGTTCTTATGAACTTTTTTTTATTCACCTGATAATTCCAGTAAACGCTGTTTCAAGGCTTTTGATAATCGATAACCCTTTGTTGTCATGCTCTCCAACTCATTTTTAACGCTTGTAATAAATCCTTTCTTTTTAGCGGCTAATAATACGGCACCTGAACCAGCAATTTTAATTCCCCGTTTTTTAGCTATCTTTCTGCCTTTACGCTCATCAATCAATAAAAATTGATAGGGCTGTGTTTTTTCGATCAGCTCGGTTAAAAAGATTGCCTCTGTTTCGCCACGATCAAGGATATGTAATAGTTGAAAAAAAGATGCTGATTCAAAAGTATGCTTACTAACCTTTAGCCAACCCTCCTCAATTGCTTGCTTCAATTCTTCTGCACCACGCATATGACTATCAATCTTTAATTCTTTTTCTACAGCCCTAGGAATGACCACGTTCTGATAAAGATTTTGCAATAATCTAAGCCGTCCAATTGTTGCCAGTGCAATAAGTGGACTAGCATCAGCAATAATAATACTCACAAGACGTGCTCTAATTCTTCATCCAATTCATTGACAGGATAATCAACTGCATCAATACCCGCCTCTCCCAGCAACGATATAAACATCTCTAGTGGCGTATCCGCAAGCTTTGCCGCTTGTGCCAACGTCAATTGCCCAGCATCAAATAATTGTAACGCTAATGAACGATGCACCCCTAATTCCAGTACGGTATCGTTAAAAGGAATCGTTAGCATAACAGGTCTGCCATGTTTGCTAATCACCCCAAGCTTACCTAACTCCGCTTGATGAATAATCTCCCCTGACAAATTGCGTAACTCACGGGCTGTGTAAGTATTAAATGATTGCATAATGATAATCCTGCTAGAGTAATAAAACGTACACAAAGTGTAGCATATTTTTTATTTCATTGGTCTCATACCAAAGTGAATGCCTATAGAAACCACAAAGAGGGTTAGATTTATTCTCTCCTCTAATGAGATTATCCAAGCTATAGACATTCATTTATTAAATTTCCGCACCCTTCGACTCCGCTCAGGGAGCTGTACCCTGAGCTTGTCGAAGGCTGCGGGTGAATAGCAGAAAGATGAACTGTTCCGCCTTAAACGGGTAGCCTTAAATTTCATCTTATATGACTGAAAAGATAAAGCTTTCACTCCTTTTATCGGGAAATTATTTATCTGAAAAACTATACTTACAGGTTGATCGTTGTAAGCGAAGCAATTAGGAACAAAACAGACCATAGTATGGGAAGATAGCGATGATATTGACTGCGGGTTTGTAACCACCAACCATCCTGTTTAATGCTATCAGGAACTGTCCAACAAATTTTGTCGATAAAAGCATGGGGGCGAATGGGCTTATGATAAATATGTAGACAAAAGCTAACAATAAGATAAATAAAAGGCGCTAAGGCGATCAAACCAATGATGTCATGCCAAGGTTGCGCCATTACATCAATATTCCACTTTTCCAGATATTCCGAAAGAGAAGCGAATACCAACAGTAAAATACGCAGAATATGACTAGCAAATGTGCTTAGTAGCACAATCAACATCGCCGATGCACTTTGTCGATAACCTGGTCTAGCCAGCACTATTCCAACGGCCATCATCACCGCTAAAACCACAAGACTATTCGTTTCTGCGTGGGGTAAATTAATTAAAAACGGTTGTCCTGCTACTGCTATACGAGCGCCATGACAGCTAATATTATCCAGTGTTGAGGTTAATATAGCGCAAGAAACCATGCTGGATAACGCCTGTAACCCGTAGCCAACCACCTGCTGGATAATGTGCTCAATAGGTAATGAAAAAGCAAATAATATCACCAGCCAACCCGCTGAAATGGCGCATTCACGTTGCTTAACACGCAGTAGCAAAGCAATCACATAAATATCAATGACTAATACTAATGCACCCACGGTATTTAGTGCTAAAACCAGCCCTAATAAACGCAATAATACCGTGCTAATTAATAAAGCAATCACCAGTTTAGTTTTAGCAGGACGCAGACTGATTAATGGGCTACTTACCGACCAGATAAGCAAGATAAAGGTTGCAATAAAAGCCCAGATCCCTGTGGATTCATATGACACCTCTTGCCAAGTATAAACAAGCCAGCGCATCGGTTCATAAGCAAGCAATAACATAGCCAGCGCAATAATGAATTTAGCAATAATTAGTACAAAGTTTGATTTCATACTGCATAGAATAAGGAAGGTTAATGCAGTGAAAATGGATCAAATTTGGAGAGTTTAGGGTGCTTCTTTGCAGATATTGTGCAGGTGTCTATACTATCTTTTAAGTTCCTAGATTTTATTGACATTTCCTCATTTTCACGCAGAAGGAAAAGCTAACGCTTTCATTCCAAGGAGTGAAAGCTTCAGCTTTTCAGTAAAATGCATCATCTCGCAAAGACGCAGGGTACGCCAAGAAAAGACAATAAACCTCCTCTGCGCTTTGCATCTTATGCATTCCCGCGCTGGAGCGATGGGAACGAGGGTGTTTTTTGCCCCGCCTTAAGTTGCTAGCCTAGCTTGTCACTCACACAAGCTAAAGCGTGAACTCCAACCCGTTAATTATGAGAAGCTACAAGGTATCCTGTACAGAGGTGGGAAAGATAATAATAAGATAAATCTTGCACTCCTTCACAATAGAAAGTGTCAACTAGACAATAAAGGATTGCCAAAATTTTGTTAGATTTATTATGATCACCTACTTATTTTTGACAACCAGAGTGAAATAATCATCAAAAAAAATAACATAATGATAGGCGTATTAGGCATACGATTAGATCATGGAGGGTTGGGTGCTAAACGCTGGAGACGTTGGCGACCTAATCTCTCCATGCTAACGCAACAATCCATTGAGATAAATGAATTTATTCTTATTTATCATAAAGATGAAGATGAGCTTGCAAAGTTAACAATCAAAGATATGGCGGAGATCTCGCCACAAACCAAAGTACATACTCACATTGTTGATTATGATGATCCTTGGGATTTTGAGCAGGTCTATTCTCAACTACATGATTTTGCCAGCAAGCAACCATTTGATGCGGAGAAAAATAATTATCTGGTGCATATCACCACAGGTACGCATGTGGTACAGATTTGCCTCTATTTGCTTACCGAAGCAAACTATATTCCTGGTCAATTACTACAGACCGCGCCTAGCGCAAAAGGTAAAGGTCAACCT
>DRMS01000108.1 GCA_011322515.1 Leucothrix mucor | reverse complement strand
GTTAGTTTTTCTTCTGCTATCTGCATTTTTATTGCCGTTGTATTTTATTAATCCTAATTAGGTGTATTTATATGACGATAATAATAGCAGTTTGTTTTAAGGGCTACCAATTTATAGACATTCATTTATTAAATTTCCGCACCCTTCGACTCCGCTCAGGGAGCTGTACCTGAGCGGAGTCGAAGGGTGCAATTATTTATGTGAAAAACTATAATATGAAACAATCAGCGCTGAAGCACGTATAAGTTGTATCGTTCCCTAATCAAGTATGATCACTAATTTTTCCAGTAGTTGTTTAACTGCTCTTAATGCAAAAATGCGGTGTTATTTTGCATTTTTTAGAGTTATACAGCAAGCCTCAAAGATTTGTGGGTAACAATACGCCTTAAATTGGCAGTCCTTTAGTCCCGCCTAACGACATCGATATGCAAAAAGATAAATCTTTCACACCAATCACCTAATTTAGTCTTTGCTTATATAATTTTAGTTTCAAATACGACATAATCGCCCCCTTTTTCATTTAGGGAATGTCGATATGCAAGCTCAACCGCTGAGCTGAGATATTCTCAATTTTATATTTCACCTAGATCTGGGCTATTAATATCCATGTTTAAAATCATTACCGACCATTCTCCTGCTAATGTCAAAAATGACGTACTTTCAGGGTTGACCGTTGCATTAGCGCTTGTCCCTGAGGCGGTCGCTTTTGCTATTTTGGCTCATTTACATCCACTCATTGGATTGTATGCCGCTTTTACCATTGGCTTGGTAGCCGCTATTGTGGGTGGTCGCCCTGGAATGATTTCTGGTGCTACAGGTGCAATAGCTGTTGTAGTCGGTGCATTGGTGCTACAACATGGAGCAGAGTACCTATTTGCGGCTGTTGTTGTTATGGGTGCTATTCAGATAGTTTTTGGTTTATTAAAGCTAGGGAAATTTATTCGCCTTGTGCCTCATCCTGTCTTTTTAGGGTTTGTCAATGGTCTGGCATTGGTTATCTTTTTAGCCCAATTAGAGCATTTTAAAATCGAGCTACCTGATGGTACTAAAGAATGGTTAGGTGGATCAGCGCTGTATATTATGCTGGCATTGATTGCGCTTACTATGGCAATTATCAAATTCCTACCCCGCCTAACCACCATTATCCCATCAACATTAGCCGCTATTATTATTGGCACATTAATTACTTTGGGATTAGCCCATTTTTTAAGTATCGAAACCCGCTTAGTCGGCGATGTCGCTTCAATTAAAGGTAGCTTCCCTCCCTTTCATCTTCCCGATGTCCCTTTTAATTGGGAAACACTAACAATTGTTTTTCCTTACGCTGTCATTATGGCATTAGTTGGATTGATTGAAAGTCTATTAACCTTAAATCTTATTGATGAATTAACCGAATCACAAGGTCAACCAAACCGTGAGTGTATTGGTCAAGGCGTTGCTAATACCGTTACAGGCGTATTTGGCGGCATGGGTGGCTGTGCAATGGTTGGTCAGAGTATTATCAATATTCGTTCAGGTGGACGCGGACGTTTATCAGGCATCGTAGCGGCGCTCTTCTTGCTATTATTTATTATGCAAGCCTCATCCCTTATCGAACAAATTCCTATCGCGGTATTGGTTGGTGTTATGTTTATGGTGGTTATTGGTACATTTGAATGGAGTAGTCTGCGCTTATTTGGCAAAGTCCCCCTCCCTGATATTTTAATTGGTATATCCGTTGCACTGATTACCGTTGTTTCTGATAATCTCGCGCTAGCCGTTATTATAGGTGTAATTTTATCTGCGCTAGTGTTTGCATGGGAACATGCAAAAAATATTAATGTCACCTCACGCATTAACCGCATGGGGGATAAAGTCTATGAATTGCACGGACCGCTATACTTTGGCTCAGTGTTAAATTTTCAAGATCTATTCAGCCCCAAAGATGATACCGACGATGTAACCGTAGATTTTAAAGACTCACGGGTGATGGATCACTCTGCAATTGAAGCCATTGACAAGCTGGCTGAACGCTATGAACGTGCGAATAAAAGACTTCATCTTGTGCATTTGTCGCCAGAATGCCGAATCCTCTTGAAGAAAGCTGGGGATCTGGTTGAAGTGAATGTTGTTGAAGATCCTAGCTATCATATTGCTGATAATAAGCTTGGGTAGATAATTATT
>DRMS01000107.1 GCA_011322515.1 Leucothrix mucor | reverse complement strand
CCTTGCATGAGTCTGCCCTAGCGCGTTATGAGATTGAAAATTATGCAGTGATTGGGCGTTGTCAAGGCGCTGATCTTGAGTTAATACAGTTAAAGCATCCTTTCTTTGATCGTCAAGTACCTATTATTTTAGGCGATCATGTGACTGCGGAAGGTGGTACAGGTGCAGTGCATACAGCCCCTGCACATGGTGCGGATGACTACGTGGTGGCCAAGCGTTATAACATCGAAATTTATAATCCTATTGGCAATAATGGTTGTTATCTGGATGATGTGCCGTTATTTGGCGGTTTATTTGTTTATAAAGGCAATGATCTTACGCTGGAATTACTGGAGAAAAATAAGCGCTTATTAAAATCTGAAAAAATCAGACATAGCTATCCACATTGCTGGCGACATAAATCACCGATTATTTTCCGTGCCACACCGCAGTGGTTTATTAGCATGGAAAAACAAGCGCTACGTGCAAAAGCATTGCAATCGATTAAGAGTGTAAAGTGGATTCCTAACTGGGGTGAGAATCGCATCTATAAAATGATCGAAGATCGCCCTGATTGGTGTATCTCACGCCAACGCTTTTGGGGTGTGCCGATTCCACTCTTTATCCATAATGAAACGCAGGAGTTACACCCTCAAACGCAAGCCATTATGGAAAAAGTAGCACAAGGTATGGAGCGGGAAGGTATTGAGTATTGGCATCGCACCAGCATTGAAGAATTTATTGGCAGTGATGCAAAACATTATGAAAAAACCACCGATACACTGGATGTATGGTTTGACTCAGGTACCACGCATGAGTCGGTTTTAAGACGGCGTGATAATTTATCGGCACCTGCGGATTTATATCTAGAAGGGTCTGATCAACATCGTGGCTGGTTCCAGTCTTCACTGCTCACATCCGTTGCAATAAATGATGAAGCGCCGTATAAAAACGTGCTAACGCACGGTTTTGTGGTGGACGCTAACGGCAAGAAAATGTCAAAGTCATTGGGTAATATTATTGCCCCTATGAAGGTGATGAAAAATTTGGGGGCGGATATTCTGCGTCTATGGATTTCATCAACAGACTATAGCCGTGAAATCACGGTATCGGATGAGATTTTAAAACGTGCAGCGGATGCGTATCGTCGTATTCGTAATACATCGCGTTATTTACTCTCTAATATCAGTGATTTTAATCCTGACACGGATCTTGTCGCGGCAGAGGATATGCTTGCGCTAGATCGCTGGGCAGTGGCACAGGCGGCAAAGTCACAGGCTAACATCATTGATGCTTACGCTGATATGCAATTCCATTTAGTGTATCAAGAGATCTTACATTTCTGCTCGATTCAAATGGGTAGCTTGTATCTGGACATTACCAAAGATCGCCAATACACCATGCAAGCCGATTCAACTGCAAGGCGTTCAGCACAAACAGCGGCATATCATATTCTACGCGCGCTAACTCGCTGGATGACGCCTATTCTCAGTTTTACCGCTGAAGAATTGTGGCAAAAAATGCCCTTTGAACACGCTGAGTTTGCACTTTTAAGTGAATGGTATGACGGTCTGTTTGAATTAGGTGATAATGAAAAAGTCACCGAAACCGATTGGCTGAAAATTTTTGCTATTCGTGAAGCAAGTGGTAAACAATTAGAGCAATTGCGTAAAGACAAAGGCATTGGTTCTTCACTGGACGCTGAGGTGTTAATCCACTGTTCTGGCGAGACTTTTGATGCGCTTAATAAGCTCGGTGATGAATTACGCTTTGTACTAATGACTTCGGCAACGTTAGTACAACAAGCAGAGAGTCAGCCTGATCATAGTATGGCGGTTAATGGTCTGGACAATGTTTGGCTGCAAAGCATGGTATCGCCAAAGGATAAATGCGTGCGCTGTTGGCATCATCAGGATTCTGTTGGTAGTGATGCTGATCATCCTGAACTTTGTGAACGCTGTGTTGAAAATGTCGCAGGTTCAGGTGAGGAACGCCATTATGCTTAAATGGGTGTGGCTTTCGGTGGTGGTGATTTTTCTGGACCAATTAACCAAGTGGATGGTCAACGCCAACGTTGAATTATATGAAAAATTACCTGTTATGCCGCATCTGAATCTAACTCTCTCCTATAACACAGGCGCGGCGTTTGGATTTCTTAATGACCAAGGAGGCTGGCAACAAATATTTTTTACCGTGCTCGCCCTTGCCGTGAGTGGCTATATTCTTTACTGGCTAAAACAGTTAAAAGAAAATGAACGATGGACATCCATTGGTCTAGCCCTCGTATTAGGTGGCGCTATTGGTAATTTAATTGACCGCATCTTACAAGAAAAGGTGACTGACTTTATTGATTTTTATATTGATTGGGATGTGTTCTTTTTAAGTAATGGGCATTTTGCTACCTTTAATGTAGCAGATATTGCGATTGCGGTTGGCGCGGGATTATTGGTTATTATTAGTTTGTTTACTAAGGATGAAGAGCAAGTTAAGTAAGAGGTCATAATAAATCTAACAAAATTTTTGTTTGTAACGGATTTTATTGATGAAAAAATCGGCATCTTTCATTCCCCAGTTAACACTTTGATAACACGGTAAGTTGGAGTGATGTAGGTTGTGGGTGACGACAGGAACCCCAACAAAAGTTGGCACAATCATTTAAATTTATCCAAATTAAAAACCTAAATCAGGTAAGGATCAGGTAAGGACTAGTTTCTCCCTAGTCCCCCCAGTCGCACAGCCCAACAAAAATATTACTAGAAACTGTTGAGTTCGTCACCTCACTCCAACCTACCGCGTTAAATTGAAACCCTGTCACTAGAAAAAATTAGATGATCAAAATTAAATGTGACATTTCTCACATAACTCCATGCTGTTATTGCTTATAATTTTTTTTCGATAAGGAAGTTTCAAGTAATGAATTTACCTCTATTGCGCTGATTTTTTGTTCCTGATTGGAGCATCTCAAGAGGCGCATAATTGCTCTACGCAACGATTGAGATGATTCAAGCAGGCGCAAAAGGGCAATTAAGATGAGTAAAATCATTGCTTGGAACTTCCTAAGAACCCCGTAAGGAAATTATCATGCAAACACAATGTTCACCTAGTATTTCTCTCAAGCGTAACAAGATAAATAAAAATATCTCGCTGTTATTAAAAGCGGTGAAACGATTCACCTCTATTAAAATAGAGTCGGATTCTATTATTACTTCAAACCGTTTGATCGCTGCATCTTATGATATGTGTGCTTGTATTGAAGCTTTAAAAAATGATCTAAGTCATAGTGAGATTCTTGCTTTCATTAAACCTGCTAGAGATTTGCAACGGGATTCTCCTTTTGTTCAAAGACTCCAAGATTGGCCTAGGGGCTATGCGGGAGATTTTGAAACGATTAATTATATGATGAAAAGTGAAAATAAGGCGAAAAAAAATACTATTGCATATTATACAGAACAATATGCTTTAAGCTGTTCTGCTACACAGCAACATCGTAATAAAATTGCCACTCAATCTGCTAATATTCTGAATACTTGTTTCCAAGACAATCAAGAAAAAAACATCCTGTCGCTCGCCTGTGGGAGTAATGTTGATTTACAAAATATTGCACCGATCATCGCTGATAAATCCGTTCATTTCACTCTTTTTGATATGGATAAAGAGGCACTAAAATATTCTCAATCTAAATTGGTCAGTATTGAAAATAAATGCACTTATATTCATGGCAATGTGTTTAAAATAAAGAATCAATTACCTGCAATAAAGTATGATTTAATTAGTATTGGTGGGCTTTTTGATTACCTTTCAGACAAAGCCATTATCATGCTACTTAAACACCTTTTTGCTGAAAAATTAAAAACAGGCGGAACGCTATTTTTTACTAATATTGCAAAAAATAACCCTTTTGACATTTGGATGAGATATTTTGCTAGCTGGGAACTAATTGAACGCAGTGATACCGCCCTGTTTCGTTTACTAAAAAAATCAGGAATCACACCTGAACAAGTCTGTATAAAAAAAGAAGGCACTAATCTTTCTTATATGGTTAAAGTCATTAAAGAAGAATAAGTGGAGTCAGTAACACGGTAAGTTGGAGTGATGTAGGTTGCGGGTGACGACAGGAACCCCAACAAAAGTTGGCACAATCATTTAAATTTATCCAAATTAAAAACCTAAATCAGGTAAGGACTAGTTTCTCTCTAGTCCTCCCCAGTCGCATAGCCCAACAAAAATATTACTAGAAACTGTTGGAGTTCGTAACCTCACTTCAACCTACCGCGTTTTTAACTGCGTAACATCAGTCGTATAAAAACACATGCCCCCTATCCCACTTTAATCTATCTTTTTTTAGCATGCTTTACACCTCTGCAATAAATATATTTTTTCCACAAATCCAAACAAAACCTAATTTTGAACTGCTAGATGGACTAAGCTATACTTCAAGAACAACTTTCACCCACACTCAGGAGCTAGCAATTTTTTGAACACCCAGACAATAGATGATAGTAAGCAAAGCACGGTTGATTTCAAATTAGAGCCTGTTAATAATGAGCGTTTAATGAATCTTTCGGGTCAGTTTGATCAGCATTTACGCCAACTTGAAACGCGCCTTGATGTCACTGTTGGTAATCGTGGGCATGATTTTAAAGTTAGCGGTCTTCCTAGCAAAATTCAGGTGGCGATTAATCTAATTAAAGAGCTTTATGATCTGACTGCATCGGAGACACTTTCTCCTGAGAAGCTACATTTATATATGCAAGAGTCCAGTCTTGACCAAGCTGATGAGAAGGATATTGTTTACACTAGTATTCGTACTAAACGCGGTGTTATCCGTGGTCGTGGGGCAAATCAGAATAATTATATCCGCAATATGCAAACGCATGATCTTACTTTTGGTATTGGACCTGCGGGGACGGGTAAGACCTATCTGGCTGTTGCTTGTGCGGTTGAGGCATTGGAGCGGGATGAGGTACGGCGTATTATTTTAGTCCGTCCTGCGGTGGAGGCTGGCGAAAAGCTAGGATTCTTACCTGGTGATTTATCACAAAAAGTTGATCCCTATTTGCGCCCAATGTATGACGCATTGTATGAGATGTTGGGGTTTGAAAAGGTTGCTCGCTTGATTGAAAAGAATGTGATTGAGGTTGCGCCACTGGCTTATATGCGTGGGCGTAGTTTGAATGACTCTTTTATTATTATGGATGAGGCACAAAATACGACTACTGAGCAAATGAAGATGTTTTTAACTCGCATGGGCTTTGGCTCTACGGCGGTGGTAACGGGTGATATTACACAGATTGATTTGCCTAATCGTCAGTTATCAGGTCTTAAGCAGATTATTTCTGTGTTGCAGGATGTTAAAGAAGTCAGTTTTAGCTTTTTCCAACCTAATGATGTGGTGCGCCATACGTTAGTGAAAAGTATTGTTAAAGCTTATGATCGTTATGATGAACGACAGGGTGGCGATACTAAAAACAATGCCTAAGCTAATGGTTGAACTACAAAATCCTTACCACTATGATCATCTGCCTAATCAACAAAAAATCCAACACTGGGCAGAATCGGCTTGTCAGCAATCATCTCAAGTTAGTGATATAAGCGTTACCTTACGCTTTGTTGATAAAGCAGAAGGCTTGGCGCTAAACCAGACCTTTCGTGACAAGGCGTATGCAACTAATATTCTATCATTTACTTTTGATCAACCTGTTTTGCCTAAAGGCGTAATACTAGACTTGCCATTGCATCTCGGTGATCTGGTGATTTGCTTGCCTGTTATAGAAAATGAAGCGCAAGCGCAACAAAAATCACTGGAACAGCATTGTGCGCATCTTATTGTTCATG
>DRMS01000106.1 GCA_011322515.1 Leucothrix mucor | reverse complement strand
GCCCTTCGGTAGACTCAGGACACCGCTTCCTGAGCTTGTCGAAGGGTGCGGGTGAATAGCAAAACATTAACTGTCCCATCTTAAACTGGTAGCCTGAAAATACACTAATGTCCCATTTTTTAACGCCCCAATCTACGCAAGCTCTCACGTAGCTCTTTATCATCAATATCTTCTGCAATATAAGAGAGCACCTTAGCGGTTTGAGATGAGATACGAAAACATTTTTCCTTCACCTGTTCATACGCTTGGGGCTTTGCGGCAATTACTTTAATCTTCACCTCTTTTACTTTGGTCAATAACTTCTGATTAATATGTTGCTGAATGAGCGCTTGTTGAAAGCGTAGCTGGGTGGCAAAGGAGCTATCATCCGTCATTAGGAGCAGTTTATTTCTTTTTATACTGACCCATAAAGTATGAATATTTCTATCAATTTGCAATAAACTGGCGACACTGTCGGATAATTTATTCAACTCACCTAAATGCAACTCTATTTGCTTAGTGACTAGCTGTTTTGATTTTTTCATTAGGAAATCCCATGTCAACACTAATACTTTTTAATAAACCCTATGGCGTACTGTGCCAGTTTAGTAATACAGACGATTATCAGGGGGAAACGCTTGCTCATTATATACAACAAAAAGGTGTTTATGCTGCGGGACGCTTGGATAAGGATAGCGAAGGGCTGTTGTTATTAACGGATAATGGCAAATTACAGCATAAAATAGCGCATCCTAACAATAAAATGAGTAAAACGTATTGGGTATTGGTGGAGGGTGATCCCGATAGTAAGCAATTGCAATTATTACGTAATGGGGTTGAGTTAAGAGATGGCATGACCTTACCCGCGAAGATCAAGCGTATTGCAACTCCTTATTTATTATGGGAAAGAGTGCCGCCTGTGCGCTATCGTAAAAATATTCCTGAGACTTGGCTGGAAATTACCATTACCGAAGGCAGAAATCGCCAAGTTCGGCGTATGACAGCAGCTATTGGCTGTCCTACCTTGCGCTTAATTCGTTATCGTATTGGTTCTTGGACATTGGATGGGATAGAAAATGGACAACACAGGGTGCTAAACGGTATAAAACTATAGATAATGGGTTTTATAAATTAAATTAATAGTAATTTAAAAAATAAAACTTTAAAATAATTAAATTATTTTGCATCTTAATAATAAATACCTGCGTTTATACTATCAACAACGCAATAATGGTTAAATAAATTAAAACAACTATTATTGCATCTAAGTTGATTTATTAAACGTAGCATCATTAAAATATAAAGGTGAATATAATGAAAAATAAAATAACTAAATTATTAGCAGTAGTAACTTTTGGTTTAATTCTCAGTAGTTCAGCAATGGCAAATGAAGAGGTTGATACATTTACACTTGGTTTTCAAAATAATTCTCAAGATATAATGGAAAGGGATGCTGTTTTCAGTAAAATTTCTTTTTCTAACCCTTCTATGAATGACCATGCTACTGATTCTAACGTTCTCGATTTGAATTATGATTCTGTTAAATAAAATATAAATAAAATTCTTATTGAAATTTAAGCCTCTTTTAAAAAGAGGCTTTGTTATTTAAATAACAAATTAGTATGATTTTTTATAATCAGGATAATTAATTCCCTCTTTTAAATCATCAGAAGCAATCCATTCACCCAACGTTTCTTCAATGGGAACAACACCAGCCCATACATCAAGATCCAAATC
>DRMS01000105.1 GCA_011322515.1 Leucothrix mucor | reverse complement strand
TCATCTCATTCGTTACGTAAAATAACGGTGCCTCTCTTGAGATTAATCCTATCTGAAATAAAAATTCTGTGTTACAAGATAGGGTATTTACTTCGTATTCGTTCCTTCTTTGAAACTATTATTTAGTTGCTGTTGCAGACTGTGGAATAGCAGGTCTTACGGGTACAGCAGGAGCTGGCATTGGAGCGCCATAAGGCATGCCATAGCCGTAATTTGGTCTATTGTTACTAAAAGGCATTGAGTTTCCAAATGGCATGTTACCAAAACGGTTGTTACCGCCTCCCATTCCCATCATATTGTTATTATTGTCATCATCGAATGAATCCATCATTTCTTTCATCCAATACATCGGTGTCCATATAGGCCAGTCACTTTCGTCCCAATAAGGTCCATTGGGACCCATTTTCCACTCACCATCATTTCCACCAAAAAAATCACTGGCTTGTGCGGTTGTTGCAGCAAATGGTGCTGCCAATAAAGCAGTTAATAAAATAATCTTTGCGCTTTCTTTAATTTTCATGAGAATCTCCATAGCGTGAATTTGCGTGTTTGTTCAGTTCAAAAAGTTGCGTCTAAACAATCTATATTATGGATATTAGCATATACTAATATACTTGCAAGGACTATCTGCGAACTCTTTGCAATTTTGGAGCAATATACTTATTCTAGTCAGACAAGAGTATATTCTGCTATAATGCCCTGCCCTTTTTCCGTCCTGACAAAATGCACTATTGATGAACTTGCATATGGCTTTATATAGGGAGACACCGCTTGAAACAAGAGAATAATGAGGATTGCAAATGCACCAAGGATCTTTACCGCCCAAACAAGGATTATACGACCCAGCAAATGAGCATGATGCTTGTGGGGTTGGTTTTGTTGCCCATATCAAAGGTAAAAAAAGTCATGATATTGTTAAACAAGGTTTAACAATATTAAATAATATAGTGCATCGCGGCGCGGTAGGGGCAGATCCGAAAGCGGGTGATGGCGCAGGTATTTTAATGCAAATCCCAGATGTGTTCTTTCGGGATAAGGTTGATTTCGATTTACCCGCTGAAGGTGAATACGGTGTTGGTATGTTGTTTTTTCCTAAAGACAATACGCAACGCGAAGCATTGGAAAAACTAGTTGAAGGTATCATTGCAGAAGAGGGGCAGACGGTCTTGGGTTGGCGTGATGTACCTGTCGATCCGTCTGATCTTGGTGTCAGTGTTAAACCAACTGAACCTACAACCCGTCAAGTATTTATCGCGGCTGGTTCTGATACTCAAGGACAAGATGCACTAGAAAAAAAGCTATTTGTCATCCATAAAATAATTGCTATTAAAGCGCGTAAAGAAGACATGGCTGGCGTTAGCGATTTTTATATCAACTCCATGTCAACCCGTACTATTGTCTATAAAGGCATGCTATTAGCCGAGCAGGTGGGTGAATATTATCTTGATCTTCGTGATGAGCGCATTGTTTCTGCCATAGCGCTAGTCCATCAACGCTTTTCGACCAATACCTTCCCAACATGGGATTTGGCGCATCCGTTCCGCATGGTGGCGCACAATGGTGAGATAAACACTAATCGAGGCAATGTCAATTGGATGAAGGCACGCGAACATTCGATGCGTTCTGACATTCTAGGTGATGATGTTAAAAAGATCTGGCCTATTATTGCTGATGGGCAATCGGACACCGCCTGTTTTGATAATGCGCTGGAATTAATGGTTGCAGGCGGCTATTCACTAAGTGAAGCAATGAGTATGTTAATCCCAGAAGCATGGGGTAGTGATGAGTCGATGGATGGTAAGCAACGTGCTTATTATGAATACAATGCCGCCCTAATGGAGCCTTGGGATGGACCTGCTGCGGTTGCTTTTACTGATGGTCGTCAAATAGGAGCTGTATTGGATCGTAATGGCTTGCGTCCACAACGTTATCTGATTACGGATGATGACATGGTAGTGATGGCATCTGAAATGGGTGTTCTTGATATTCCACAAAAAAATATAGTCAAAAAATGGCGTTTAGAACCAGGAAAAATGTTCCTGATTGATTTGGAACAAGGGCGTATTATTGATGACAAAGAGATTAAATCGACACTTGCCGATGCACATCCTTTTCAACAATGGCTAGATGATGGGCAGATTAAAGTCTGCGAAATGGAGGGCGAGGTTAAGCTGGCTAAGCCCTTACAAGATGAAGCGCTATTAAATGCACAACAGGCACTTGGCTATACACAAGAAGACCTTAAATTTTTGTTAGGCCCTATGGTTGCAACAGGTATGGAAGGTATTGGCTCAATGGGTGCTGATAATCCACCTGCGGTATTATCCAATCGTTCCCGTCATTTATCTAATTACTTTAAACAAAATTTTGCTCAAGTAACCAATCCACCGATTGATCCGATTCGTGAAGAAATTGTGATGTCATTGGTGAGTATTATTGGACCGCGTCCTAATTTATTAGGGCATAACGATAGTTGTGTTTGTTCACGTTTAGAAGTACGTCAACCCATTTTAAGTAATGAAGCACTCTATCGTATTCTCCATCTGAAACATGATGATAGTAACTCATTTCACACTAAAACCTTAGATATTACCTATCCAGCCTCTGACGGTGTAGAAGGGATGGAAAAGGCACTTGATAGTATACGCCAACAAGCCAAAGAGGCGGTTAAAGGGCATTATAATATCCTGATTTTATCAGATCGTAAGGTATCCGCTGAGCGTATTGCCATTCCATCCTTATTAGCAACCTCTGCTGTGCATCAGTTTTTAGTCGTCGAAGGATTGCGTACAGAAACAGGTTTAGTGGTTGAAACAGGTGCGGCGCTAGAAGTCCATCATTATGCCGCACTGGCAGGCTATGGTGCTGAGGCAATCAATCCTTGGCTAGTGTTTGATACCATTGCCGCCACTCACTCCACAATTGATGCCAATTTGACACTTGATACTGCCAATCAAAACTATATTAAAGCCGTTGGTAAAGGGCTGAAAAAGATTATGTCGAAAATGGGTATTTCGACTTATCAATCCTATTGTGGTGCGCAGATTTTTGATGCGGTTGGTTTATCCTCCGCTTTTGTTGATGAATATTTCACAGGTACAGCAACCACCATTGAAGGGATTGGTGCTCATGAAGTTGCTGAGGAATGTCTGCGTTGGCATAACGATGCCTATGGCAATGAAGAAATTTATAAAAAACACCTTGATGTAGGGGGCGATTATGCCTATCGGCTACGCGGTGAAAAACATATCTGGACACCTGACACCATCGCCAAGTTACAACATGCAGTACGTGGCAATAATGCCGCTACCTTTACAGAATTCTCAAAACTAATCGATGAACAAAGCGAAGATTTACTAACGTTGCGCGGCTTAATGGATTTTCAATGGGCAGATAAACCCGTGTCAATTGATGACGTAGAACCCGTTACTGAGATTGTGAAGCGTTTTGCAACAGGGGCAATGTCCTTTGGTAGCATCTCTTATGAGGCGCATTCAACCTTAGCGGTTGCGATGAATCAAATGGGCGCAAAATCCAATACAGGGGAGGGCGGTGAAGAGGCGAGTCGCTTTAATCCGTTGCCTGATGGCTCAATGAATCCCGAGCGTTCGGCGATTAAGCAAGTGGCTTCAGGGCGTTTTGGCGTGACCACGGAATACCTTGTTAATGCAGATGATATTCAAATCAAAATGGCACAAGGTGCAAAACCAGGTGAAGGCGGACAATTGCCAGGGCATAAAGTTAATGAGCAAATTGGTCGAGTCCGATATTCAACACCAGGTGTTGGCTTGATTTCACCGCCACCGCATCATGATATTTATTCAATTGAAGATTTAGCACAGCTTATTCACGATCTAAAAAATGTAAATCCTAAAGCACGTATTTCGGTTAAATTAGTTTCAGAAGTGGGC
>DRMS01000104.1 GCA_011322515.1 Leucothrix mucor | reverse complement strand
GCTACCAACTTAAGGCGGGACAAGTAAAGTCATAGCAAACAACCCGCACCCTTCGACAAGCTCAGGGAACTAGCCCTTCGGTAGACTCAGGACACCGCTTCCTGAGCTTGTCGAAGGGTGCGGGTGAATAGGCAGAAACATTAACAGTCCCGCCTTAAACTGGTAGCCCGCAGATTTTTTTCTCCTGATTGGAGTATATCAAGAGGCGCATAGTCGCTCTACGCAACGATTGATAGGATTTAAGCAAGGGCAAAAGGGCAAGTAAGATGGCTAAATTCATTGCTTGGAACTTCCTAATACTAGATAGCACGTTGTCACGCCATCCCGTATTTCGTTTAGGAATTTTAGTGCTTGAAACTTCCTTAGACTGCATACAGGCTACAAAACTGTTAGCTAGCATAGGCTACACTATTTTACCTATACATCCTCCTCAGCAACATAAGCCACATTTGAGTATCCAAAAAACAACCTACTATGTCAGATAACTTTCTAATTATAGCGGCTCTTATTACTATTGCGATAGGAACCTATCTCGCCAGAGCCATCCCGCTTTTTATTAATATTGAGAAATTACTTGGGGAAAAAAGAAAGCAATTAGTACGCCGCTTCTTTTATTTAATGGGAGCCGCCATCATCGCAGCCCTCTTCGCTACGTCCATTGATATAGACGCTTTTTCTCTTCAAAAATTACCTGAAATGATGAGTATGATCAGTGGATTTATGGGAATCATCATGGCTCATTTACTCCTGAAAAATAGCGGCATTAGTGTACTTGTAGGATTGCTCTGTTATTTAATCGCATCGTTATTCTTCACTGGGTTGCTACTGCCATAAAAAACCAAGCTACCAACTTAAGGCAGGACAAGTAACGTCATGGCAAATAACCCGCACCCTTCGACAAGCTCAGGACACCGCTTCCTGAGCTTGTCGAAGGGTGCGGGTGAATAGCAGAAACATGAACTATCCCAGCTTAAATTGGTAGCCAAAAACCACGTCAAGCTTAGGAACGTACACGAAACAACTTCCCGATCTCTAACTTGCCTTTTTCTCCTAGTTCGAGCATATCAAAAAGCGCATAGTCGCCCTACGCAACGCTTGATAGGATTCAAGCAGAGGCCAAAGGGAAAATAAGATTGGATGATTTATTATTTCTCCGTCCCTAAATCTGTCCTAACGTCAGCCATACGCCCAAAGGTAATCTCAGCTAGAGTAAAAAACTCCTGATTAAAGACAGTTTGCCCTGCAAATAATAGCTGGTTTTCAAACAGCTCTGATTCACCGCCATAATAGGCATTATCCCAAGCTGATTCTGCGGCGGATAACTTCGCTTTTGCGCCATCGGCATACATTTTATAAGCAGGTTTAGGGAAAAAAGTTAACGGTTGTTGCAAACCGCGCCAATAGCCCTCCAGCAATTGGGTCAATAAGGATTTGGCATCAGGTACAGCGGCTAGAATATAGGCATCACTTGGCTGGTAGACTTTTGTTTCCGCAATACTAACACCCTCAAACGGCACACTATTTTGCACTAAATGATGCAACCAAATAGCCAATAAATCACCTGCATAATAGGTTCCTAACGTTTGCTTCACACTGCCCTTTTTGGTTAGATCACTTAATTTTCCCGTTAGTATGAATCCACCTAATGGCAAATGGAATGATTGTTGTTGCCTGTCATTCTCTAATAACTCTGGGTATTGCCGATAAAAATCACCCACGACCTCTGCTTGCTGCTTAAACGCTTCTTCCCCTATATCACCATGTGGCAACAAGCCCTTAGCTCGGCATAAATTCAGCGCATTATCTTGCTGCTGAGCACTTGGCATCATTTGCTGACGCACTTTTGTATCAACAAAAGACTCCAAGGCAAACGGCTCCCGCATGGGGAGTGCCTCATCGTCGCTAAAGATTTTAATGCCAAAACAGCGCTGTAAAAAAGCACGCGCTGGGGATTTATAAAAATGGATTAATTGCTCTAGAGTGAGTTGCTTAAATTCCGCATCAGGTTCTGCTAGTTTTGTGCTTATAAAAGGCAACTGGGGATTGTTTTTTGCATTATCTTTATGTAATAACAAATATTCTTTAACATAAGAAAACAACCTATCCTCTTGATAATAACGTGGGCTAAACGCTTGTAGAGGGTGTTTGCAGACCCATGCTTGCTGCTCTTTTTTTGTTATTTTCGCTAGATAATCCAACAGTTCACTCACCACAACGGAGGGCGGCAAACTGCTATTGTCTTGTACGCTTTGACCGATATAACTGATATAAAGCCGTTGCCGTACGGCTAAAATGGATTCTAGAAATAAATAGCGATCCTCATCCCGAACCGAACGGTCTCCTTTTTTTGAATCAGTCGCCATTTTATCAAAGCTATGGCGTTGCTCTTGGCGTGGAAAACCGCCATCATTCATGCCTAATAAAGCAACCATTTTAAACGGCACACTACGCATTGGCACAAGCGCACAAAAAGTAATCCCACGCGTCATAAAACGCTCATCACTTGCTGACTCTAACAAATCACGCACTATTTTTTTAAGAATACTAAATGCAATGGGTTGTTCAAACTCGGCTAATTGCTGTTGTTGATTAATTGTATCCAGTGCTTTAAAAATAGCGTGATGCTCTGCGTCTTGCTGAAAGAGTTCTGCCACTAGTTCTTGTAGTTTTTCTATCCAGTCATTAACGTGTAGCGACTTTAATGACCACTCCCCTAACCTAAATATACTGTCCGTAAAGCTACAAAAAGAAGCCAATATTTGCGCATCATTACCTTCAATCTGATTGAATGGCAATAATTGTGACTCGTTAAATATCTGCTCACCTGGCATCATATAGCCGAGTAACATACGATCCAGACCATATTTCCAGCTATGCTCATAAGTATCGGGCAAGCCTGTTGCAACACGCATTTTACGGCTGACTCCCCAACGGATATTGGTTGCTTGCGCCCAGTCTCTACACTGCAATACCTGTTGTTCATCTAACTTAAATTTATCGCGCACTTCAGCATATTCAAGCAATTCAAACACCGCTTCAATGGTAAAACGTTGCTCAGGCAAATCGAGTAATTTCAGGAAGACTTCTACACAGGGCTTTTTACTGGCTGAACTACTATCCGCAATACTAAATGGCAACGAGTGTTCTGAGGTGGAAAAAACCGCTTCAATATAGGGCGCATAACTGTCAATTGCAGGGGTCATTACCGCAATATCGGCAGGCGTTAGGTTATCTGATTCTTCTAATGCTGCTAAAATTTGATCATGCAACACCTCTACTTCACGCATTGGCGTATGACAGGAGTGAAATTGAATCGATGTTTGCTCATCCAATTTGACATCTGTTTGCTGTAAATTTAATACATCGGATTGCAAGCAGTGTAATAAGCTATCGCGCTGTGGATCAACCCAGCTTTCTGTACCTTGAGCGCCCAAATCATATAGCTGGTCAATATAATCCCGCCCTTGTTTGCCGAGGGATGCAAGCAAACCATTGCTAGTATTATTTGATTGGGGCTTTCGTGATTCAAGATCACCCCAATATTCTTGGCATGGATTAATCACAAATAAATGCACGTCTATTCTTGTGGCTAATTCTGCCAATAAGCGAATATAGCCAGGCGATAAAGCAGGCACGGAGAAAAAGGAAACCCGTTGTGGAAATTCACCTAGCGACTTATTTTCATGCTTTTCAGCAAAGTACTTAATAAAATTATCCTGCAAATCAAGCCAGTGATGAATATGACGGTTTTTTCCCGTCTCATCCATAATCATCTGCTGCCAGAGGCGTGCTTGCCAATCATCTTTAGCAAACTCCCCTGCTTCCCACTGCGTTATCCACTCAGGGCGGTAGAATAAATACTGGTCTAACACAGGTGCTAATGCATCTGCTAAATCCCATGCTGCCATATCGTTGGTTATATAATGTGCTAACTCAGGGTAATCTTTCGCTTTAATAAGAAAACGGGTAAGTAGCCGCCAACGCAACACATCGGGTTGGCTAGGATCATGCGGTGAGATATTAGGCACTACTTTGTGTAATAAACCCCACATATATTCAGCAGGAAAAAAATACTGGTAATTAGCGCTAATACCAAGCTGTTGCGCCATTTGCATTGATAACCAACGCCCCATACCTGCGTTTTGTACGACTATTTGCTCTTCTGCAAAGACATTATTGAGTGGTGTGGAAACAAGTTTGGCAAATTGTTGACTGAGGCTTTCTAAGTAATTACTGGAGTGAAGTGTTAGCATCCTATCATCATATCCTAATTTTTATTAGCTACCAACTTAAGGCGGGGCAAGTAACGCCATGGCAAATAACCCGCACCCTTCGACAAGCTCAGGGAACTGGCTTCCTGAGCTTGTTGAAGGGTGCGGGTGAATAGCTGCAACATGAACTGTCCCACCTTAAACTGGTAGCCTTTTTATTAACCGATAAGGAGCAGTCTTAAAAATAAAATGTTGATTTCCCCTCGCTCTTTTCCGTCTCACCTTGGATACAACTCAGACGAAAAATAATTTAGTGGCAAACCAGCATTTTATTTCAGGACTGTTCCTAAGTCGCTAAATATGTCAGACTTGGGGGCTTTTAAAATGATATAGAGAGTTCCCCCCAATGAGTCTTACAAAAAACAAAGTCGCTTCTGTTGCCTATACCCTAACCGTTGATAATCAGGTTATTGATCAAGCTGATAAAGAAAATCCAATGGAATTTATTCAGGGTGTGGGTGGCATGATTCCAGG
>DRMS01000103.1 GCA_011322515.1 Leucothrix mucor | reverse complement strand
TTCCTTTTTCTGATCCAATGGCGGATGGTCCAACTATTCAGCTTGCTTGTGAGCGTGCCTTAAAGCATCAGGTTAGTTTAAGGGATGTGATGGAAATGACGCGGGAGTTTCGTCGACAGGATGCAATCACTCCCCTTGTTTATATGGGATATATGAATCCTGTGGAAGCGATGGGCTATGAAAATTTTGCAAAGCAGGGGGCAGAAGCGGGTGTTGATGGCTTATTGACAGTGGATATGCCGCCAGAAGAAAGTGAAGATTTACGGCAAGCCTTGAAACCACATGATATTGACCCTATTTTCCTACTTTCGCCTACAACGCAACCACAACGTATTAAGAAGATCGCGGCAGCAGGTAGTGGCTTTCTTTATTATGTCTCTTTGAAAGGCGTGACAGGCTCTAATGTCCTTGATGTGGATGATGTCGCTAAGCATGTTGATAAAATTAGCAAGGTATCCGATTTACCCATTGGCGTTGGCTTTGGAATTAAAACAGCAGAAGATGCCGCCGCCGTTGCTAAGGTAGCAGATGCGGTGGTGGTTGGTAGTGTGATTGTGAAAATTATTGAAAATAATATTGATGATGCAGAGTCAATCATGGATGATATTGGCGATTTGCTAGCAGGAATGCGTACGGCGATGGATTCGTAGTTTGTAGTTTAATTCCTACTTATTATTTCTCGCAAGGCACGCAAAAAACATATCTCTTGCAAAGATGCAGAGTACGCAAAGAAAAATAGTAATATTTTTTGCGCTCCCTGCGGCTACTAACTTAAGGTGGAACAAGTAAAGATTATAGCAAATAACCCGCACCCTTCGACAAGCTCAGGGAGCTAGCCCTTCGGTAGACCTAAGGACACCATCCTTTGGCAGACTCAGGACACAGCTTCCTGAGCTTATCGAAGGATGCGGGAGAATAAGCATAAACATTAATTGTCCCACCTTAAACTAGCGTCTTTGCGAGAGTTTTTAAGAAGTATTTGTAACAATACCTTCGCCAGATCCAAACTGTAGGGTGGATAAGTGTAACGCATCCACCACAACTTGTTGATTTTGTTGGATGCACTATCGTTTATTCACCCTACAGATCACGGTTGGCGAAGGTATTATGTAAGGTAAATAACTATGAGCTGGTTTGAAAACTTAATTCCCTCTCGAATTCGCACCGATAAAACAACAGAAAAAAAACGTGTCCCCGAAGGCTTATGGCATACCTGCTCTGCTTGTAATGCAGTTTTATATCGTGCCGATTTAGAACGTAACAGAGAAGTATGCCCTAAATGTGATCATCATATGCGTATTAGCGCACGGCAACGCATTGACTTTTTTATTGATAAAGAGGGACGTGAAGAAATCGGTGAAAATATTAAACCGATTGATATTCTAAAATTTAAAGATAATACAAAATATAAAGATAGACTCACTGCGGCTCAAAAAAATACAGGCGAATCTGATGCTTTAGTGGTTATCAAAGGAGAAGTGCATGGTTTTAAACTAGTGGTTGCTGCTTTTGATTTTCGCTTTATGGGGGGGTCAATGGGATCGGTTGTTGGCGAAAAATTTGTACAGGGTGTTAATGTTTGTTTGCGCGAAAAAATCCCCTTTGTGGTCTTTTCTGCCAGTGGCGGCGCTAGAATGCAGGAAGCTTTGTTTTCACTCATGCAAATGGCAAAAACCAGTGCATCTTTGACCAAATTATCAGACGCTGAATTGCCTTTTATTTCTATTTTAACTGATCCAACCATGGGTGGTGTATCTGCTAGTTTTGCGATGTTGGGTGATATACAAATAGCAGAGCCACGCGCATTAATTGGTTTTGCAGGCCCTCGTGTTATCGAGCAAACCGTGCGTGAAACTTTGCCAGAAGGTTTTCAGCGCAGTGAGTTTTTATTAGAAAAAGGCGCAATTGATATGATTGTTAGCCGTAATAATATGCGCTGTAAGGTCATTGATTTGTTGTGTATGCTGATGCATAAACCACGCCCCGAAGGAATAGAAGAAGAACTTATGGAGCTGGTTAATGCCGAATTTGAAGAAGAATCACCTCCAGAGTCAAAAATAAGCGAAGAAGAAACCACTAAGGAAAATAAAAAAACCATTAAAAAGCAAAAAGATAGCGATAAATAAACATGCCACGCACACTATCAGAATGGCTCGATTGGCAAGAAACCTTACATTTATCATCTATTGATTTGGGTCTTGATCGGGTACGTATTGCGGCGGAAAATCTTGATCTATTAACCTTGCCATTCCCCGTTATCAGCGTTGCAGGAACGAATGGCAAAGGCTCTAGCACTGCGATGCTACAATCCATCTATCAACAAGCGGGGTATAAAACAGGCGTTTATACTTCTCCTCACCTACTGCGCTATAATGAACGCATCGCACTTAATGGCGTGCCTGCTAGTGATAATGCAATCTGTGGGGCTTTTGAGCAAATAAACCAAGCGCGTGGGGAAACCAGTCTTACTTATTTTGAATTTGGCACATTGGCTGCGGCACTGTTATTTGTACAAGAAAAGATTGATATTGCTATTTTTGAAGTAGGTTTGGGCGGGCGACTTGATGCGGTTAATTTATGGGATGCCGATATTGCTCTCATTACAGGTATTGCGATTGATCATGAAAGTTGGCTAGGCAATAACCGTGAGGATATTGCGATTGAAAAAGCGGGCATTATGCGCAGTGGCAAACCTGTTGTTTGTGGTGATCAGCATCCACCTACAACAATTGCTTCTGAAGCTGACAGAATAGGCGCACATTTACTGCAACGTGATATTGCTTTCTCTTTATCACATTATAAATCCCCAGATAATAGTGAAAAATGGCAGTGGCATGACCTCCAAAACAACACATCACTAACACTTCCCTTGCCCTCTCTAGCAGGAGAGTTTCAGCTTGATAATGCCGCAAATGTAATAACGATCATTACTCAATTACAAGCTCGCGTACCCGTAGCCACACAGGCTATCAAGAAGGGTTTGCTAACAACAGTGCTTGCAGGGAGACTACAAATTATTGCAACAAAGCCTGAAATATTAGTCGATGTTGCCCATAATCCACAAGCTGCACAACAACTGGCGCTCTATTTGCACAACCAACCTCATTCAGGGAAAAATATAGCCTTATTCTCAGTGCTAAAAGATAAAGATCTACAAGGTATTATCACTCCATTCAAGGATATAATCGATCAGTGGGCTATTTTATCGATTGATAGTGAGCGTGGACAATCTGCTGAAGAAATTAAATCTAAACTACAAAAGCTTGGGATTAATAACATAACAATAGTGAGTAATAACTTTAAAAAAGCAGTGCAAGATGTTAAAAATGCTTTAGAATATGAAGATAGGGTGGTTGCCTTTGGCTCTTTTCTGCTAGTATCAGGGGTATTAGGGAGCTTAGGAAGTTCCAAATAATGAAATTCTCCCCTATCATCAAGCTCAAATCCGCTGGGCTAATTGCGGATTCAACTCATCTATAAAATTAGTCTTAAAATATTTACTAAAGGGAATTGGAAAATGAACAGAACGATGGTTAAACGCGGAATAGGCGCTGCTGTACTTGCGATTGTCGCCGCTCTTTTACTCGGTTATCTATTAAAAGGAAAAAGTCAGGAGCGACAGGAAGTCGTTGACATGAACCTGCCAGGCGCAACGGATGTTAAGCAGAGCTTGAATATCCCCTCTTTAAAAGGCGCTGATGGAGGGAACACAGTGCAAAACTCTGCGGATTCTTCTCAAGATACATCTAGTGTAGCTAAAACTGCGGCTGGAGTTGCTGCGGCTGTCGCAACAGGAGCTATTGTAGCTTCTGCAACAGGTACGGCTAGCAAAGTTAATCAAGCCACTAAAGATATTAAAACCACTGAAGTTGCCGTTAATACCTTTAAAAATAAAGGGGATGATCTTGATTTTACTATTCGCCCACCAAAAGGCGAAAAACGTGTGATTGTTGATAATATAGGTAAAAGCAAGCAACAAATTTCAGCGACTAGTACTCGTTCGACAAACTCTAGTGATAATAACAGCGATAATGGTGATATTGCCGCTAGTGCTGATGCAAGCGTGAGTACTGGTAAGACTAAAAATAGTGGTGTAATCACTCGCTCATCCTCCCGATCATCTAAAGGCACTGTTGTTGCAAGCGCTGAAAATAAGGTGCACAAAAGAACCTACCGACCACGTTTAGTCGATGAGAAAAAAAGAAGTGCCAGTTATGGTATCGTTGTCGCTGAAAACTCATCCAAATCAAACAGAGCTAAAAAAGAACGCAGAGAAAGAAAGAAAGCTGCTGAGTTAAAAGCGACCGACAGAAAAAAAGCTCGGGACAAAGCAAAGCAACAAGCTAAACCTGAAAAGAGAGCAAAGCAACAAGCTAAATCTCAAAAGAAGGTAGGAAAAGGTCATTTTTCAGTTCAGTTATTAGCAACCTCAAGCTCCTCACGTGCTAATAATCTAAAAAATGTCATGAGCAGAGAAGGTTATCGTGTATCCGTTAGCAAAACAGCAAAACACGGGAAAGTTTTATTCCGTGTAAGAGTAGGTAATTATTCAACACGTGCTGCTGCTGTTTCAGCACAAAGAAAAATGCAGCGTCGTTATAAAAGAAATCAAGCGGTAAACTCTAGTATTATTGTTTCTCGATAAGAGAAAACGGCTCTCCTAAAATTTTCGTGGAGAAATATCATGAAGTAATCATAACCATTTGAATTTAATATATCATTAATAATTTTCGTGGCTACCAGTGATTTCCTTGCACTTTGTTACAATAATTTATTAATACATCAGATTCAAATAATTCTGATTTTCAACTATAGACATTCATTTATTAAATTTCCGCACCCTTCGACTCCGCTCAGGGAGCTGTACCCTGAACGGAGTCGAAGGGTGCAATTATTTATGTGAAAAACTATATAACAAGAGAAATTATTAGCGCTGTGTGCTGATTTACGCATAGTGCATTATTGAGAAGATGGTGTTTTGAGAAAGCTCCAACAAGGTAATCGAAATGTGGCGTAGATAATTTCAGAAAAAATATGAATAAATTCTTAGCATTAGGATCAGTCTTTGCGTTACTCGCTGTCATAATCGGAGCCTTTGGAGCGCATGGACTAGAAAAATCAATAATCGATGAAAAAATGCTAGCGCGTTTTAATACAGGAGTAGAATATCAATTTTACCATGCATTTGGCATTTTAGTGGTCGCAATACTGCTTCAAAATAAAAAATCCCGCTTGCTTAATAGCGCTGGAGTAGCTTTTATTTTCGGTATTATTTTATTTTCAGGAAGTCTTTATGGCTATGTTTTAACGGGCAGTAAAACGCTTGCAATGATAACCCCCGTGGGTGGGTTAGCGTTTATTATAGGTTGGATTTTGCTGGTGATTTATTCTTTTAACGACAAAGAATAAGCAAAAATTTTATTTCTCTTAGGGGCGAGCACGAAATAAGTTCCAGATCCTTAATTAGACAGGATTTTATTTCGGATAGGGTAAGAAACTTCCTTAACTGTCTACTTAGGAAGTTCCAAGCAATGATTTTACCTATCTTACTTGCCCTTTTGCTCCTGCTTGAATCGTCTCAATCGTTGCGTAGAGCAACTATACGCCTCTTGAGATGCCTCAATCAGGAATAAAAAATCAGCGCAATATTAGGTAATATTCATTACTTAGAACTTCCTTACATTGCTAGCCTTTTTTTTAGAATTTTTTATGTCTTTCTTTTGCAAATAGCAGAATCATCAGGATTTTCAACACTACTGACAATTGCTTCAATAAAGTCATTAAACTCATCCAAGCTAATCGCATCTAAAATACGATTCATAACCAATGAATTGATTC
>DRMS01000102.1 GCA_011322515.1 Leucothrix mucor | reverse complement strand
TGCGTTTCACGGTAACTTGTGCAACAGGGTTATCGAAACGGTGAGATTGATCTAAAATAGAATCTAGCAAACCATCATCAGATGTCACAACACCTTGATGCACAGATATAAAATTAACATCACCTGCTCGGCTGGGATTAAACCCTTGACCACCATCCGCAGGCCCTGGAATAGACCCTGCAACTTCTGTGTTTTTTTCTGTACCCGCATCCCATGCTACTGTGGTTAATGTTTTGCTCTCTCCTTTGTTTAGATCACCTATTTTAATATTCTCTAAACCCGTAAAGGCATCGTTGGTGTTTACTAGCATTGTGGCGAATGATAAACGTACCCAATTCGCATCTTTTACACTAAGGGTAATGGTTTCACTCCTACCTGATTTGATTGCAGCAGTACCTGTCGCATGATCTATATAGTGTTCATTTTTTTCAACTTCTTCAATTAACTGACGATTGCTACCGCCTTCGGCTAAATGCTCAAGACCTACACTAGCGGCTTTTCCCGACTGCCAAATTTTATAGTTTGGCTCATGTGCAAAAATCACAACAGGAGAAAAAGGTTGATTAGCCGTTATATTATTAACGGTAATCTCATATTGATGCGTTTCTTCATTTGTTGATGATGAGTTACAGGCTGTCATTAAAAAGGGGATTAAAATAACGGCTAGCGTAAATAACTTAGGTAAACCATTTGGATGTTTCATTATATCCTCCCTATTTAACGTCAACAGTAATACGAGCAACAGGGTTTAACCAACGATGTACTCTGCTATCAAAGTCGCTAACTCCACCCTTACTATTGGTATCGCCTAAAATACCACGATGAATATGTACTTTTTTATTGGTATCTTCATCTGCCGCACCAACACCATTAGTTCCTGCGCTACCGCTTGGCGCACCTGGCGCTCCTAATGTATTTGGAGCACCTGCATTTGTTGCACCTAATAACTCATTATTTGCTTCTGTTCCAGCATCATAAGCATTTACATTGATCGTGTAAGTGCCTGCGACATCGGGAATTTTCCAATTGCTTAAGCCTACAAAACCATCATTACTGGGTAATACCATTGCCACGACGGACAAATAACCGTTGTTCGTACCATCCGTATTCATCATTTCCGTTTTTGTATGAGCACCTGGAGCGAGCAAACCTCCCGCTGGGTTTTCACTTAATATTGATCCACTCGCGGTCAAATCACTGGATAAAGCACTGATTGCACCGCCTTCTGCCATCGCTTGTAATGAGGAGGTCGCTACTTCGCCTATTTTAAAAAGATAGTTATCGGCGCTATGAGCTGCAACGAGCAATGGGGTGAAATGAGAACCGTGTGTAAGATTCTGAATCTTAACAGTGAACTGCTGAGCATAGGCATTGCTAGTCATGCCAGACAAAACCAAGGCTGCTAATGTAATATTTATAAAGTTTGCTTTTTTAGTATTTAATTTCATTTTTCTCTCTCTTTAAGATTGTTGTTTGGTACCGAGAAAAATATACACTTCAAAAATATACAGGTGATAACGTAAACTTAAACTTTTTGTAAACTAAAACAAAAAAAGGTGCCTTTATTAATTTCACTTTTTACTTGTAAAGAAATATTATGCAAACGCAATAGACGCTGACTAATCGCTAATCCAAGCCCTGCTCCCTTGTGTTTTAATTTATATTCATCTGATGCTCTGAAATAGGGTTCAAAAATATAAGGGAGATCTTTAGCATGAATACCTATCCCTTGATCACAAATACAAATGCGTAATTTATTATTTTTAATGAGTGTTGTCTTAATAACAACACTGCTATTCGCTTTACTATAACGTATTGCATTTTCAGTTAGATTCTGAATCACGCGCTCAATCTTGGCTATATCGCCATACACTTGCACATTGACTTGCTGAAAATCTATCTTTAGAGAAACCTGCTTTTCAACCGCCTTCGACTCCAAAGATACATAAATATCACTGAGTAAATCACCTATAGAGAAGACCTCTTGGGTTAACTCTATTTGATGATTTTCTAAACGAGTCAACTCAAATAGCTCACTAATCATTTTTTGTAAGCGATCCCCATTACGTATTGTTTTTTTGATAAATATCTGGCGCTCTTCATTGCTCATTGAAGCTTGTTTTAGCTCCAAGGTTTCAAGATAGGCTCTCATGCCAGCTAAGGGGGTTCGCAAGTCATGGGAGACATAGGCAAGAAACTCTCTGCGTATCGCATCATTCTTTTTAAGATGCTCTAATTGCTCAATAATACGCTGCTGCATATGCTGAAAAGACTGACGCAACTGGTAAATTTCATCTTTTTTAGTATTGTTTAATGGCGCGAGCTGAAATGTCGTTTTTACTTTAAAGTCAGACTGCTCAAAGACTTTTATTTCTCTGGTTAATTGACGTAATGGTCGAGTCAGTGCATAAAAAAGAATCAACGAGGCGATAAGGAGAAAACTCAACGCGGTTGCAATCCCTAAAAGGCTAATTCTCCAAGTCGTACTCAAGCGCAATGTGGTAGAAATACTATCGTAATATTCTCCACCAATAATAATATATAAGTAACCAATGCGCGTATTATCCACCGCTTTATTGCCAATACTGTTATTTTTTTCGTACACTGCCGCCGCCGAGAATATTTTCTGTCGCTCAAGCGCACGCGGATCCTCGCCTAAAATAGGCAAAGATTGCGTCTTTTCAATGAAAGCGATAATCGGTTGCAAGTTTATATGGCTGCGTTTTATTTTTTTATCAGGAACACTAAATGAAATGATTTTACCCATTCTATCCAATACATACAGTTCGATATTTGGACCTAAAATCATAATTTTGTGAAAAGCGGCTTCAATAAGTTCAAGATCAAACTGGTTATTACTAATCACCCCTAAGTCATTAACGATATTATCCGCCAAATTCAGATATAGTTTTTGCGATGTTTCATTTTGAGTCGCGATAGAAGCACGTTCAAAAAACCAAAACAAAAACCCCGCCATGATTAAAAACATACTGAACAAAACAAGTGCAATACGACTGTATAGGCTGTTAAACATAATCAAATCCAATGATTGAATGCGTATATTTTTATACCATTATCGCTATTAGTTTAAGAGATAACCGCTAGTAACCGCTATCCTTAGGAAGTTTAAATGGCTACCAACTTAAGGCGGGACAAGTAACGGCATGGCAAATAACCCGCACCCTTCGACTCCGCTCAGGGAGCTGTACCCTGAGCGGAGTCGAAGGGTGCAATTATTTATGTGAAAAACTATAACTTAATTTCTTTAGAGTTCCTTAGGAACGTGCACGGAATAACTTCCCGAAGTTCTAACGCAGAATTTTTATTTCAGATTGGGTGAACTCATGAGGCGCATAGTCACTCTACGCAACGAATGAGATCATCCCAAGCTGGGATAAAAAGGCAAGTTAGAAATCGG
>DRMS01000101.1 GCA_011322515.1 Leucothrix mucor | reverse complement strand
GATCAAAACTTATCAGCCCATTTATCAGCAACTTTTTTCGCTGCATCACGACCGCCAAAGCCAAAGGCGAGTGAAGCGGCTACTGCTACCGCACCAATAGTAAAGCCAAATGCCATATTAACAATGTTGTCTGCAAGACCCATTGCTCTTAGACCCATTGCTAATACCAAACCCAGTATTGCGATACGCGCAATACCCGCAAGGGTTGGATTTGAAGCGGATAATTTAATATAAGCCAATGAGCTTAAGAAGTTTCCTATAATAAGAATAATACCACCAACAAGAATACCGCCACCAAACTCTAGTATTCTTGCAAAGATGTCAGAAATAATATCAATTCCCAACGTATTAACCGCAGCGGTTGCAGCTGTTAACATTGAGAAAAACATAATTGCACCACTGATAAGTTTTGTTGGTGTAAAAGTCTCTGAAAACATACCTTCTACGCCAAGTTTTGCAGGCATTGAGTCAATATTCATTCCATCAAGAACTGAAGATAGTATCGAAATTACAAATTTAGCAACAAAATAAGCAACGGCTAAAATAATACCTGCACCAATAATATTTGGAATCGCAGCCATTAGCTTATTGATCATGTCCGATGCAGGAACCGTAATTGCGGGGATATTTAAGACACCCAGTGCCGCAACAGCAATCGGTAATAAAATAGCGGCAAACATAAATGAGCTACCTATTTTAGATACCTTAATACTGTCGTTACCTGTCTTGTCTAATAGCTGACGATCAACCTTATTAAGACCGACCCCGACTAATTCTGAGACGATTTTGGCAATAACCCAACCCGCATAACCAATAACACCAGCACCAATAATATTTGGAATCGCGGCAAGGAATTTATTAACCATGCCTTTTAATGGAGCTAATACATCGGTTAAGCCAAAGTGCTGTAATACTGCCATGAGGACAAAAATGGTTAAAATAGCTTTGATCAACGAGGCGATGGGGGATGCAAGATTAGTACGCTCTAAAAAACCAATATTGTTCAATATTTTCTTAAAGATACCTGCTACAAATTTGACAATAAATAGACCTACAATAAGGATCAATAACCCGATAAGGGCATGACCAATTTTTCCAGAACCTAGTGATCCCAGACTGCCTGTGATAGTCGATAAAATACCGTCCATGATAATACTCCGTGTTTAGTAAGGTGTTGCGTGACTACTTAGGTTTGCACTCGAAAATAGTCACATATTTCAATTTTAGGAAGAAAATTACGCTACTTACCTTCCTGAAAAAATTTTCTAACTCTGTAAAACTCCCTTTTTACTTTTTAATGACCAAATCAATTCTGCGGTTATTCCTGCGTCCTCGCTTGGTTTTATTAGATGCAATGGGTTCTTGATCACCAAGACCTTCAATCTGTATTCGACTTGGATCAATTCCTAAATCAACCAATGCTTTTTTCATGCTTCCACCACGAAGTAACGATAAAATAGAGTTATTTTTAGAAGAACCCTTATTATCTGAGTGCCCCCGAATTGCAATATTAATATCTTTATGAGTATTTAGCAGAGCCGCAGTTGCTTGTATTTGATAGTTGGATTGCTTCCTTAGCTTAGAAGATCCTGAGTCGAAGTAGACACGGTCAAAAATAATCGGCTTACCAACATCACCATTTTCAATCGCCTGCTTAAAATTGTTTTCAAAACCGTCTTTTGCAATTTCAACGGGTCTGCCATCTGGTAGCTTATAGATTAGCTCACCAGAATTTTGCGGGGCATCCACTGCTTCTGTTTTAGCGCCATCAGAGCCAGTAGCATCTTCTCCCTGCGACTCGCCCTCCTCTATTTGAGGCGAAGTAGAAGCGGTATCCCCTGATGCTAGTTGTTGTAGCTCTTGTGTGTTTTTATCGATAGAGGCATCTAGTGTTGCTGCCTGCTGAGGGGGGGTAGCACTTTTCGTATCTTTAGGAGGAACTGCATTTGCCTGAGCAGAGTCTTTTCGCGCAGTATCAGAGTCTTCCTTGGAAGCAGTACCTGTTGTTTTACGAGTAGTCTCATCTTGAGTAGCCTGCTTATCTGAATCATTATCAGCAAGTCTGTCTGCTAAACTGTTAGGAGTTGCGGTTTGAGCAACCGTGAGGGTCGGCAACAAGTTATCCTTACTCGAACCAAAATTGAAATCATTTGACAAAAATAAATAAAGAAGCCCAAAAAATAGAATAACTATTCCTGAGATAAAATATTCCTGCAAGGTAGTACTGTCTTTATCCTTTGACATTGCATTCTTCCATGTAGTGATAATTTCCACCATTCTAGATGAGAAGTAGAAATTAAGCAAAGTGAAAAAGGCATACTTATCATCAATTAAGAACAGCTTATAAACATAGCTAACATAAATAATAAAAAATACAATTGATAAATTGATTTATTAATAATCAATTATTGATATTATTACTTAGAAAGTCGCAAGCGCTTGTCTAATAGACAAAACTAATATAAGCTTCGCTCCCCTCTCGTTTTTGCTTGCCTTGAGCAAAAAAGGGACTTAGGAGAAGTGTCCGAGTGGCCGATGGAGCACGCTTGGAAAGCGTGTGTACGTTTATCCGTACCGAGGGTTCGAATCCCTCCTTCTCCGCCAAGACATAGTTCGCCACAGTCCGCGAACGACCTAAAACCCGCATTCTAGCGGGTTTTTTTATGCCTGTTAGTTTTCACAAGCTGAATATGGGAGATCATGGCAATGCACTATCCCCTATTACAAGATATTTCTAAGCTTTCTTTTTACGTGCTTTGCGCTTAGGTTTTAGTTTTTCTTGTTCGGCTTTAATACGCGCTAGCAAGGCTTTAGCACTGTTTTCACCTGTAATAAGATCAGGGTTTTGTTTGCGCCAATTGGCGGTTAAGTCACCTCGAAAGGCTTTGGCTAGTAGCGATGGGGTGAGCTTATTGGCTT
>DRMS01000100.1 GCA_011322515.1 Leucothrix mucor | reverse complement strand
TCCCGAAGTTCTAACGCAGAATTTTTATTTCAGATTGGATGAACTCATGAGGCGCATAGTTACTCTACGCAACGAATGAGATCATCCAAGCTGGGATAAAAAGGCAAGTTAGAGATCGGGAAGTTGTTTCATGCACGTTCCTAAAAGGATGCTAGCTTTTTTTCTGCTCATGATGCTTGGAATTTCCTTAGGACTTTCAGGAATAAAGGATGCGCAACCATTGAATGAAAGAGATCAACGAGGTATTGATATTTTTATCACTATCGATGGAAATATTGAATATCGACAGCAATTTATCAATAGAAAATTTGGCACCGTTGTTATTCGATCCGTATTAGTGATCTATGCACTCTTCAAAACGAATGATCCAGCACTACCAAAAAGTAGTGCTGGTAATATTCCTCATATTAGATAAGGAAGTTTCAAGCAATGAATTTACCTATATTACGCTGATTTTTTGTTCCTGATTGGAGCATCTCAAGAGGCGCATAGTGCCTCTACGCAACGATTGAGATGATTCAAGCAGGGGCAAAAGGGCAAGCAGGATGGGTAGAATCATTGCTTGGAACTTCCTAAACAATAAAAAATAAAAAAATGAAACAACAATCTGAAACAGTCTGGATAGTCGATGATGAAAAATCTATACGCTGGGTACTTGAGCGCGCCTTAAGTAAGGCAGATATGGAGGTGACTAGTTTTGATTCGCCCACGAAATTATTAAGTGCATTAGATAATAACTGTCCGCATACCATTATTTCTGATATTCGCATGCCTGAAATGGATGGTTTTGAATTACTAAAGCGCATCCAAAAAATCCACCCTGAACTGCCTGTGATTATTATGACAGCTCATTCAGATATGGACAGTGCGGTATTAGCCTATGAAAAAGGCGCTTTTGAGTATCTTCCTAAGCCATTTGATATTCATGAGGCGACAGCGTTAGCACAACGTGCGTGCGATCAATACCGTTCAACTCAAATCAAACAAATTAAACCCGATGAAGCCACTAGCTTACTAGAATCACAAGAAATTATTGGTAAATCGCCTGCAATGCAAGTGGTGTTTCGTTCTATTGCGCGACTCAGTAAATCTAGTATTTCAGTGTTAGTGACAGGAGAATCAGGGACAGGAAAAGAGCTGGTCGCTAAGGCATTGCACACCCATAGCCCGCGCGCGGATGCACCTTATATTGAGATAAACACAGCGGCTATTCCTAAAGATTTATTGGAATCTGAATTATTTGGTCATGAAAAAGGCGCTTTCACAGGCGCCCATGCATTACGCAAAGGACGCTTTGAACAAGCTAATCATGGCACCTTATTTCTAGATGAAATTGGCGATATGCCCGCAGAATTGCAGACACGTTTATTACGGGTGTTATCCGAAGGTAAATTCTATCGTGTTGGTGGACACACCCCCGTGCAAGTTGATGTGCGCGTCATTGCCGCAACCCATCAAGATTTAGAGAAACAAGTTGAAGAAGGTGTTTTTCGTGAAGATCTATTTCACCGTTTAAATGTTATTCGCATACAGATTCCTCCTTTACGCCAACGGGGTAAAGACATTGTATTGCTATTCCAGCAATTTCTAAAAAATGCCGCCAAGGAATTACAAGTTGAAAGTAAAACGGCTACTAGCGAAGTCACTGATTATTTACAAACACGACCCTGGAGAGGCAATGTACGCCAGTTAGATAATCTCAGTCGTTGGTTAATGGTAATGGCAACGGGGCATGAAATCACATTGGATGATTTGCCTCCAGACTTAATATCAGAAACGGCTACACGCAATAGCGATATTAGCTGGGAAATATTATTACAGCAGGACATACAACAGCGCCTAAAAAAGGGAGAAACACAACTATTACATCAATTAACGCCTTTATTTGAAGCGGTTGCGTTAAAGACCGCATTAGAAAAAACAGCAGGAAAAAAGAAAGAAGCAGCAGATTTATTGGGCTGGGGACGCAATACCTTGGCTCGAAAAATAAAGGAGCTGTTAATCTAGGCTCTGTTAACATTTGATGATTAGGAACGTGCACGGAATAACTTCCCAACGTTCTAACGCAGAATTTTTATTTCAGCTTAGATGAACTCATGAGGCGCATAATCACTCTACGCAACGAATGAGATCATCCAAGCTGGGATAAAAAGGCAAATTAGAGATCGGGAAGTTGTTTCGTGCACGTTCCTTAGGACATTTGGCTACCAACTTAAGCTGGTAGCTCAAACAAGCGAATCAATAGAACGGCTACCAGTTTAAGGCAGGACAGTTAATATTTCTGCTATTCACCCGCACCCTTCGACAAGCTCAGGAAGCGGTGTCCTGAGTCTACCGAAGGGCTAGTTCCCTAAGCTTGTCGAAGGGTGCGGGTTGTTTGCTATGACGTTACTTGTCCCGCCTTAAGTTGGTAGCTAATAGAACAAATAACCATAAAATAAATCATTTAATAAAAATATACAGGGGAAAAGCACAATGTTAAAACAAATAATAGGGGCTGTTTTTATCGTAACCTTCATCACAGCCTGCGGTGGTTCGGATAAAATTAGAGTTGCACAAGGGAAATTTAAAGATAGCGGTAATACCTCAGGGGTGAGTTATGAGTCTGGTCAGCAATCAGGCGTTACTGGAGCAGAAGGAAGCTTTAGTTATGAGGTTGGCAATACGGTTCGTTTTTCTATTGGAAAAGTCGTACTAGGTGAAACGCTAGGAAAGACAGTGATTCGTCCTGTTGATCTTGTGCCTAACGGAAATTTTGATTCCATCCCAGTACAAAATATTGTGCGTTTTTTAATGATGCTCGATGACGATACTAATCCAAACACAGGGATTAATATTTCAAATAATGTACAAGTAATTGCAAAAACATGGCCACCTATTGATTTTGCTAGCCAAAATTTCGAAGATAATCTGGTTGCGATTATTGCAAATGTTGTTTCTGTCGAAGAAAAAGTGCATACCTTGCCCACTGCAATGGTTGCAAAAAATCATTTGAAATCAGCCTTTTTATGTGATTATGCAGGCGTTTATAAAGGCGCTTTCTCAGGCAATGATAAGGGTAACTTTGGAGCGTTTGTTGATGCCATTACAGGGAAAGTGACAGGATTAGCTTACAGTACTGACAACCAACTGTCGATGACACTAAAAAGTGAGTCACCAATTGATCACAACAATAAAATGGCATTTGTAGTAGGCTCAACTAGCTCAGACGCTGTTTTTAAAGGGTCGTTTATTTCAACAAATGCGCTTGAAGGAACATGGACTAATGATACCTTGAACGGTCATTTTACAGGTGAACGAGTGGGTGGAAATGCAGATGCAAACTATCGATTTAGCGCTATTTACAACGGGAGTGATAACGGTTTGTTCAGTTTTGATATTGATAAAAATAATCGTATTACAGGCGTTGCTTATAGCATAAAGCAGAACAAATTGTTGCCCTTATCAGGAAGACTGGATAAAACTAAACTCAACGCACAGAGTAGTGATAACACAGCCCTCACCGCTACGCTTGATATTGCGACAGGAAAAATTAGCGGCGGTTGGATGAATACTGAAAAAGGACTATTTGGCACACTTGAAGGAACAGGGTGTCGATTGAACTAAAATTTCAAGCCAGTTTTTGGCATCCTTGATTTTCTAAT
>DRMS01000099.1 GCA_011322515.1 Leucothrix mucor | reverse complement strand
TAATAGGGTTATTTTTTACAATAGGAGACTTAGCAGTAGGGTTCTCTTTTTTATTAGCTTCCTCTGGGATAAATTCATCTGCATCAATTGAATCACCAGGTGGTGCTATTTTTTCATCCGCAATAATATCTTCTTCTTGAGGCGCTTTTTTTGAAGCAATTTTGGGTGCAGGTGGCGGGGTAAATTTTTTCTTTTTTACGGATGCAGATAGCCCCTTAAATTGTCCTGGAATATAGCTTTTCACATATTCATCCAGCCAATAATCTTCCTTGCTTTTAAAGGGACCAACAACCACCCATTTTCCCTTTTTTTTGCTCATACGCACATAGCCAAAAAAATAACTCTTTTTGTTATTATAAAATGAATCAAGCTCTAGCAGTAAGACAGCATTAGCCTCATCACTAAGTTCAGTGGTTACTTTATGAATATGAACTTTACTAACTTTTTTACAACGCTGTAAGGAGTAATCAGGACGTAATATTAATGCATCCACACATTCTTGTTTTGCAACATGTTGATAAAATGTTTTGAGCGCATCACTAGGCGCATCTGCGGCAATGCTAGGAGAGGTGAAAAATAGGGCGCATAACAATAAGATGGGTGCAATATATCTATGCCTATTAAATATTTCTTTCTTCATCATTTTTTAGCCTTAAGAAGTTTAAAGAAATTAAGCCTGTGTTGAGGTACAAAATACGAGGTTTGGCTTTCCTGTATTTCATACTTTTCAACACAGGCTACTCCACTGCATTTTGGGAAGGTATTGGTGATATGGGCTGCCAGTTTAAGGCGGGACAGTCCATGTTTCTGCTATTCATCCGCACCCTTCGACAAGCTCAGGAAGCGGTGTCCTGAGTCTACCGAAGGGCTCGTTCCTATGTTAAAGCTAACCATTCATCATGGGATAGCAAGCATCATACCATTTAGCAAACTCTGCATTATGCGACTTTGCCAGAGTAACAGCACCAAGCTGATCACTTGAGCGCAACACACCAAACACACTACAATCAACAAAATCAGGTTGACTACCTCCAAAGAAAGCTTTTTCCGCTAAACCCTTGTTTACCCAATAATCGATTGCCTCAAGATATTCTTTCTCAACATCATCAATATTGTGTTTAAGTTTCATTTTAGTCGCCACACGAGGCATGACAAAAGAGCCCATTAGACGGATAAATTTTCCCTTAAACCAACCAAATTGTCCATCTTGAAGAATAAGAGCAAAATTACGAAAAGAAGTTCTAATGTTGGGATGAATTAAAGGTGGCAGATAATGTACTAATTTACTATCAACCCATGCTGTCCACTGTTTGGCATCGTCATCAATCACTAATTTGCTGTAATTTTCATTAATATACTCAATGATTACTGCTGATTCCGTGATGACCTGATCGCCATCTTTAAGCACGGGTACTTTTTTATGCTCAGTAAACTCAAGCTCAGGCATTCCAAAAGGTGTAACCTCCACAGTCTTATAAGGCTGATTGGTATAGTTTAAAAGTGCTTTGACTTTCCAGCAAAAAGGGCAGGAGTCAAATTGGTAAAGTGTCAACATAGTTTAGTAGCTAATCCTTATTTTGGGTTTGTGTGAAGTAATGTCAGATTTTACCATAAAAGCTTTCAAACTGATTGAGGATAGCATTATCCCCGTTCGTCTTAATTATTAAGGAAGCAAGATCAACTAATGAGAGAGCTAGTCAATGCTAAAGTTGGTTGTATTTTGTACTTCTATCTAACTGTTTGTAATAGAAAGTTACACCTTTTTTTATAGTATTTAAATCTAATACCCTTAGCATATACAGCCATTTTTGTATAAATTAAAGGCTGTATTGAATGAATATTAGATTGATCATAAATTGATCAATTATATTTTTATTGCTAGTATTGAAAATATCTAATTAAAATAAAATAGTATAAATACCTACTATGAAAACCTTTTCTACACGCTATATCAAAGCCACTGGCTGAAAAAAAACACTACCTAATTTTGATGGCTACCAACTTAAGGTGGGACAAGTAAAAGCCATAGTCATAGTAAACAACCCGCACCCTTCGACAAGCTCAGGGAACTAGCCCTTCGGTAGACTCAGGACACCGCTTCCTGAGCTTGTCGAAGGGTGCGGGTGAATAGCAGAAACTATTAACTGTCCCACCTTAAATTGGTAGCCATTTTGATTCAATACGAACCTTTATTTTGGTCTTTGGCGCATCCGCATATGATGAATGATAGTGTGTTTTTTATACAAACGTAGAAATATAATAGTGTATTGAATAAGGACTGGGGAAATGCTTGAAAGAAATTTACAACAACAATTAAAAAATATTAATCTTTCTGAGGATTACTTACCACAAAGCAAAGAGCAGTGGCAGGCTTTTATTGCTACCGTCAAT
>DRMS01000098.1 GCA_011322515.1 Leucothrix mucor | reverse complement strand
GTGACATCTGATTGTACCAATGCCGCACCTGATAAGCGTTCAATAATAGCGGTTGGTTTTCCACACAGTTGATTTAATAATTGCCCTTGTTTATCGATCACAGGAGTTGTTGTTTCCACTTGATGAGTTGATAAATGTTGCATTAAACCAAGAAAGAAGGGCAGTTCTTCTACGCTATACGCTTCATAAAGGGTTAAAACATAATGCCCTTTAGTGGTGTCGAGAAAGTAGTTGGTATTCTCCATTCCTGCGGTAATGCCTTTAAACTGAAGCAACTCACCCAGATCATATTGTAATAAAAACTGCTTTAATTTTGCACTGCTTACGCTGGTGTAAACTGACATCAGATTTCCATCATCTTTTTTTGCTCACCTTCAGATAGTGGCTCTGTTATATCCTTTTGATGTTTTAATATATATTCTACAGCACTATCTGCGTCATCAACTATAGTGAATAACTTAGGATCATTGGGTGAAATAGTTCCTACTTTTACTAAAGTATTGTTAAACCAGTCAACCAGTCCCTGCCAAAAATCAGTATCAACCAGTACGATGGGTATGCGGCGTGTTTTACCTGTTTGGATTAAGGTAAGAATTTCTGCCAGTTCATCCAAGGTACCAAAGCCACCTGGCATGACGACATAGGCAGATGCGTATTTAACAAACATAACCTTACGTGAGAAAAAGTGGCGAAAATAGAGAGAAATATCCTGATATTCATTAGAACGCTGTTCGTGAGGTAGCTCAATATTGACACCAATACTGGCAGAAGAGCCTCTTTGAGCGCCTTTGTTCGCGGCTTCCATGATGCCAGGACCACCGCCACTCACGATTGAAAAACCTTCATCAGAAAGACGTCTAGCTATTTCTTCAGTGAGTTTATAAGTAGGGTGATTTCTATCAATGCGCGCAGAACCAAAAATACTGACAGAAGGACGTACCCGTGCCATTTTCTCATAGCCATTGACAAATTCACCCATAATTTGGAATATCTTCCAGCTTTGATGAGCAAGTTCTTCATGGTCTATAGGGCTTAATGCTGCTTGTTTACTATTTTTTTTCATTAGTTTAGTTTTTGTTATTTTATAGACACTCAGGTATTAAATTTCCGTAGGAGTTGGAAATTATTTATCTGAAAAACTATAAATGATTATTCTGGTACGGAGGCGTTAATTGTTAAGGCATGTAAATCGCCTGAGCTAATCGCAGAATCAACGGCAGCATAGACCATTTGATGTTTTTTTAATGTATTTAAGCCTTCAAAACTGGCACTGATAACATTAGCTTGATATTTGTAGCCATCCCCTGTTACGTCTACTTGTGCATCGGGCATTGCTTTTAAAATCAATTCTGCGACGGCTTCATTACTAATACTCATTTGTTCTATCCCACATTAAAAGGAAGGCAGTATATGATTTATTGGTCGATACGTGAAATAAACCTATAACACCTGAGGATTGATAAGGAACGTGTACGGAATAACTTCCCGAAGTTCTAACGCAGAATTTTTATTTCAGATTAGATGAACTCATGAGGTGCAGTCACTCTACGCAACGAATGAGATCATCCAAGCTGGGATAAAAAGGCAAGTTAGAGATTGGGACGTTGTTTCGTGCACGTTCCTAAGTAGGAGGACACTCCAATGCTTCAGTGTCACGAGTGGCAACGCTGGAGCAAGGGACGAGTCGTGCTCTGTGTTAAGTTGTTAGCCTTTTCAATGAAGCAAAATAGGCAAGCCACCATTAAACCTAGCCCACTTTAGTTGGCGATGTAATGTCCCATCACGCCTAACTTGAATCTTTCCTGTTCTACCATTAAGTGCAGAACCGCCTTTAATTTTAGATAGTCCCCTAACAACCATCAGTGCATCCATTCCTAATGCACGTAGACGCGGGTATTGGGAATCTTGTGGCAAGCCTTTTTTATTCACCTCAATAATCCACGGAATTTCAGTATAGGTAATTCCTTCTAGTCCGATATTTTTATATTGATTAATCAGACCTGTAAAAATATGTGAGGTGGCATATACAGGTACTGATTTAAGCGCACCGCCATGAAGTAGGGGGTGAATAGCGCGTGCTTGGGAGGGAGATGCGGCGAGGAAAATGGCATCTAGTTCATTTTTCTTTTTTGCTAACGCTGTACTAATATCTGCATAGCGAGAGCTGTTATTGGCGTAATTAATCGTAATGATTGCTTTACCACCCGCCCGCGTATAGGCATTACCAAAGCTATCGCGTATGCGTCGTCCCCAGCTAGAATCAGGTGCAACAATCGCTACTTTTTTATGTCCTTGCGCTAATAATTGGTGTGCTACTTGGGTTGTTTCATCCTCTGGTAATAGCCCAAATTGATACAATCCTGTTGGTGCTTTCACATTGCCCATATAATTTAGACCCAGCGTATTTACAGGAAGAGCTGATGTGCGACTAAGCTGAGCAATTTTAACTTTGTTAAAAGGGCCGAT
>DRMS01000097.1 GCA_011322515.1 Leucothrix mucor | reverse complement strand
GCATCCCATGCGGGTGTGGTTATCGCCCTTCTTCCCCTTTTTACCGCTTTATTTGGAGCGCTCATTGCGGGTGAACGTCCCTCAATGCGCTTTTGGATTATAGGTTTTATCGGTGCCGCCATTGTCACTAGCTATGCATTGTTGCAAGGTAATTTAAGCATTCAAAAGGGGGATTTACTGTTACTGGCAGGAAGTTTACTGGGTGCTCTGGGTTATGCAGTGGGTGGAAAATTATCTCAGCAACTAGGTGGCTGGCAGGTCATTTGCTGGGTGTTAGTGCTCTCATTTCCCTTTATTATTATTCCAACATTATTGGCACAACCCGATAATTTAATGGATATACCGACCAATGTTTGGCTTAGTTTTGCTTATTTGGCATTAATGAGCCAATTATTTGGGTTTTTTCTTTGGTATAAGGGCTTAGCCATTGGTGGTATAGCACGCGTTAGCCAAGTGCAATTATCCCAGCCATTTTTAACCATTATCGCCTCTCTTCTTCTACTGGGCGAACACTTCGATTTAACCACGGTTATTTTTGCTATTGCGATTGTTTTAGTGATTGCGATTAGTCGAAAAATGCCGATTGCGACAAAAGTTTAAAAAGAAAGATTAGACTGCTATATCAGGAACAGCCATTACTATTTTTAATAGGTGAATTATTATGACAACAAAAAATATGGAAAATCAATTTGCTGAGCGCATTCAAGGTGTTGAACCTTCTTTTATCGCTTTGTTTTTTTAGCATTAAAGGCGGCGAAACAACTACTTAAAAAATCAGTGATCATACTTGTGGGTAACGATATAGCGTAGAGCAACTATGCACCTCTTGAGATACTCCAATTAGGAACAAAAAATCAGCGCAATATAGGTAAATTCATTACTTGAAACTTCCTCAACCTCTGGGCTCAATCAAAGATAACCACTCATTTTCTTATTCAACTTCTTTTCAAGGTAGGCTTAGGTGTATAGATGTTCAGATATTAAATTTCATATTAATGACTGAAAAGCTGAAGCTTTCACTCCTTTATCAGGAAATTATTTATCTGAAAAACTATAGTACTAATTTTACTTGGCGATAGTGCCACGATTTTTAGGATGGGTTATTGATTTTATTTTGATAGCCAGAGGTAAGCCATAAGTAGTCCCATTTTATATTTTGAATATTGCAGGAAGATATTTTCTGATTGTAACGGATTCTGTTGGTAGTGATTTACAGCGACCAATTTAAACTGGGACAGCAATTTGGCTAAATCATAGGTTGGGTTAGCTTATTAAGCGTAGCGAAATAACGTAACCCAACAATTAATCTTAAAATCTGTTGGGTTACGTTGCCTCACTAGCTCGGCAAGCTAACCAACCTACGCAAGCCTGTCCCGCTTTAGTTTATGCAAAGAAGTACTATATTTTAAGCACCAACAGAATCCGTTATAAACAGGATATTTTTAGGCGGTTTACTATTCTATAATATAGAATAATAAGAGAACATGATGCCCTTTGGGCAAAAAGACAAAATCACATCATTATTTAATAAATCAATATGAATAATAATATTAATCTATATGGCTTGTTTCAAAAACTTTGTTTTTCCGAAACATAAATAAAGATGGTGCCGAAGGTGGGACTTGAACCCACACTTTGTTGCCAAAACGGGATTTTGAATCCCGCGTGTCTACCAATTCCACCACTTCGGCTAAGGGTGTTCTAGGACTGGGTTAGTCCGTGGAGGGACTGCATTCTACCTGAATTGTCTGCTTTGTCGAGAGTCTTTTGTGAATTTTCATTTCTTGGCGGCTGAAGTACACTATATCGCAAGGCATTTATACGATATCTAGATTCTACAAGTGCTCACACATATGCATAGTAACTTCTCATAATCCACAAGCAATACCGTATTTTTATTCTATACTACTATCCATGAGTTCAAACAACCCTAATTTCCCCTCCATTCCAGAAGATGAGCGCACCCCGCTCATTGATATGCTACTTCAATCGCAAGAACAATGTATTAGCAATTTGGAAGATGAAATTCAGACTCTTAAAAAAGAAACTAAAAAACCAACATTTGAATTATTAGCATGGTTTAAAAGCACCGAATCAAAAAGTCGCATCCATTTTCTTGACTGCCTACATCAGGGAGAAAAAAAGCAATACATCTTTAACGCAGGTGCATTTGAATACATAAAGCAACACAAACTCCCTAAAAAAATACTCAACAAACTAGAAGCGCATGATTTTGAAAGTAGTGATAAAGAAATATTGCTTGAATGGCTGGTAGAAAAAGGAATTAAAGGGTCAGCCCATCAACGAATTATTACTGAAAGCGCGATGATAGGAAGCCTATTAAGGCATGGTATTCCGACAAATATGGCTATTATGCGTGATGATGCGGGACAATTTAATGTGTTCGATCATGTCTTATGCTGGATACATACCGAACGTTTAGTTCATCGTTTAATTCCTTTAAATGACGAACATAAAAAATCAGTTGAGTTTATACGTGGCGGTATTTTGGCAACCTATAAAGCCCTTAAAGATTATATGAAAAAACGAAAAATTAGCGGAAGTACTCGAAGTAAAAACGGCAGGCGATGTCGAGATACTTTTGCAAGTTTAAAGAAAGCCTGTCGAAAGCACGGTATTTCCTTCTGGAAATACCTAACGAATGGAACCTCAGAAAGAAATCAGATCCCTCCTATGACTGAAATTATTCAGAACACTACCTGTGGATTATGAGAAATCACTATGTGTATAGCGCAAGCTATTGATCTGCGCGGCGATATTTAAATAAAAACCTCTTTATAAATTAATATTTTACACTTTAGCTATGCGAGTAATTGCAGAATCTAGGTTGTAAAAATAACTAAGCAGGAGTCATGCTATGTCTGAACTTTTTCCACCTATCCATGAGAATCAACATTTTTATTTGCCTGTAGATGACCTGCATGAAATTTATGTCGAGGAATGCGGTGAGGAAGAAGGTATACCTGTTATCTTTTTGCATGGTGGACCTGGCTCAGGTTGCGAAGCTTATCATCGGCAATTATTTAATCCTGAAAAATATCGTATTATCTTGTTTGATCAACGGGGTTGTGGACGCTCTAAACCGCATGCAGAGTTGCGCCAGAATACAACGCAAGATCTAATTGCGGATATGGAAAAAATTCGTAAATACCTTGGGATTGAAAAATGGGTAATTGCGGGTGGCTCATGGGGTTCAACGTTGGCTCTGGCTTATTCTGAAGAACATTCAGAGTGTGTCTTGGGAATGATTATTCGCGGTATTTATCTTTGTACTCAAAAGGAAATACACTGGTTTTACCAGCAAGGTGCTAGTCAGTTTTTTCCTGATTATTGGCAAGACTTTGTTGCCCCTATTCCTGAAAACGAACGTGATGACCTATTACACGCCTATCATAAACGCTTAACGGGAGATAATGAAATAGCGCGTATGCAGGCTGCAAAAGCTTGGTCTTTATGGGAGGCTAGAGTGGCAACGTTACGCCCACATACTCGATTGCTTGAGCATTTTTCTAATCCGCATACCGCATTGAGTTTGGCAACGCTGGAGGCGCATTACTTTGTGAATAATGGTTTTTTGGAGGAGGGTCAATTACTGGGAAATGCAGGGCGTTTGGCTGATATTCCCTGTTATATTATTCATGGTCGTTATGATATGATTTGTCCTGTGGAGCAAGCTTATGGTTTGCATCAGCAGTTACCTTTATCCGAGTTGTTTATTGTACAAGAGGCGGGGCATGCGGCAAGTGAATCAGGGATTAGAGCAGCATTAATAGAGGCAAGTAATAAAATGCTGGGTAAGGTGCTATCCTAATGATTGGTCTGATTCAACGTGTTTCGCGAGCGAGTGTGGAGGTAGGCCGCCGAACTAAAGTCTTTTAAGAAAGTTCCAAGTAATGAATTTACCTATATTGCGCTGATTTTTATTCCTGATTGGAGCATCTCAAGAGGTGCATAGTTGCTCTACGCAACGATTGAGATAATTCAAACAAGGGCAAAAGGGCAAGTAAGATGGCTAAAATCAATGCTTAGAACTTCCTTAGTTAATAATTTTTT
>DRMS01000096.1 GCA_011322515.1 Leucothrix mucor | reverse complement strand
CATGCACTAATTTTTTTAAGCGCACTCTTTCTTTGCCTGCTTCTATTTTACTGGAAACACCGATGGTTTTAGTGCTTGGCATTAACACAACATAACGAGAGGGAATAGTGACATAAGTTGTCAGGCGTGCCCCTTTGGTGCCAATAGGATCTTTGATCACTTGTACTAAGACCTGTTTGCCTTCATAGAGGAGCTTGGAAATAGGGGGAGTCTGTGGAATATCGCCCTCATTAATAGGGTCGCCGTTGAATAAACCTTTAGGCAATTTAAGATCAGAGGCATGCAAAAAAGCAGATTTAGGCATGCCTATATCAATAAAAGCAGCATCCATACCAGGTAATACGCGACATACTTTGCCCTTATAAATATTGCCGACAATACCTTCGCTATCCGTCCGCTCAATAAGAATCTCTTGTAAAACACCATTTTCCAATAGCGCAACACGAGACTCTTGCGGAGTTATATTCATCAGTATTTCAGCGCTCATTTATTAACTCTCTTTTGTTAGGGTGTTTAGGAAGTTCCAAGCAATGGATTTACCTGTATTGCAACGGGTTATTATTTCAGTTTATTTGATTTCAAGAGGTAGATAGTTATTCTATGAAATGATTGAAATCAGATAAACAGGAGCAATAAAACAAACAAGATTGCTAATCTCATTGTTGAAAACACCCTTAATTTGGGATGAAAATTAGAGAGTATAACCTACATGATAATCCATTTTTATGGAATACTAGTTATGCCAAAATACGCTTAAAAGCTGACCAGCTCAACGTTATGATGAGCTTATTCTATTCGCGTTAATTTCCAAATATCAGGCTACCAGTTTATAGCGCCTAACCTCTACAATGAGGCCCTATTTATTAACTATGCGATGATAATAATTAATCAGTGCATTGGTGGATGAGTCATGAGAGGTCGCTTGGAATGGTTGCTGAATATCAGTCAAAATGCGCTTGGCAAGTTGTTTTCCCAGTTCAACGCCCCATTGATCAAATGAATTAAGATTCCAAATAATCCCCTGCACAAAAATCTTATGCTCATAAAGAGCAATCAACATACCAAGGGTGTGAGGTGATAGCTTTTTAATGAGTAACGTATTGCTTGGATGATTGCCTTCAAAGACCATATGCGGAATGCTTTCATCACCGCCATCAAGGATTCGACCTGTTGACTGTAGGTTAGCCTTAGTTTCTTCAAGATTTCTGCCGCGCATTAAGGCTTCTGTCTGCGCAAACACATTGGATATCATAATGTTATGTTGTTCTTGAAATACGGTATGTGTTTGCATGGAAGCGATAAAATCAGCAGGTACCATTTTAGTTCCCTGATGTAATGATTGATAAAATGCATGTTGCCCATTAATTCCTGATGTTCCCCAGATAATAGGTCCTGTTGCATAATCTACTTTATTGCCATAGCGATCGACTGATTTGCCATTACTTTCCATGTCTGTTTGTTCCAGATATTGCGGCAAACTACGTAGATAATCGTCATAAGGTAAAATACCGTGGGATTCAGCATTAAAGAAATTATTATACCAAATACCCAGCAATGCCATAATCACAGGCATATTCTTCTCACAGGGAGCGCTCTGAAAATGTTCATCCATTTCAAGTGCGCCAAGAAGCAATTTATGAAAATTATCTGCCCCCACCGCTATTACAATGGATAAACCAATGGCAGACCATAATGAATAGCGTCCACCCACCCAGTCCCAAAATTCAAACATATTATCTAGATCAATACCAAATTCTTTGACCCGCTTCGCATTGGTTGATACTGCAACAAAATGTTTTCTAATGGCCTTTTCATTCAGCCCCATATGCTGTAACAACCAATCTCTAGCAACACGAGCATTACTGAGTGTTTCCTGTGTGGTATAGGTTTTTGAGGCAATAATAAACAGTGTGGTTTCAGGATTTAACAGTTTAAGCTTGCTTTCAATATGTGCGCCATCAACATTGGAGACATAATGTACTTGCAGTTTTTTGGAATGATAAGGTTCGAGTGCCTCGTAAATCATTCTGGGGCCAAGATCTGAGCCACCAATGCCAATATTAACCACATCACTAATGGCTTTGCCTGTAAACCCCTTCCATTCACCTGTACGGATTTTGTCAGAAAACGTTTGCATCTTGCTAATGACAGCTTTCACCTCTGGCATCACATCCTTGCCATCAACATAAACAGGCTTTCCAGTACAATTGCGTAATGCGGTATGTAGCACCGCGCGGTTCTCAGTGTTGTTTATTTTTTCTCCACTAAACATACGCTCACGCCACTGATCAAGATTAGCCTCTCTAGCTAAATCACAGAGCAAAGGCATGGTTTCTTCTGTAATGCGGTTTTTTGAATAATCCAGTAATAAATCGCCCTGTTGCAAAGAAAATTTATCAAAGCGTTGTGGATCAACACTAAACAATCGGCGCATATGAAGATCTTTTATTTTGCCAAAATGATCTTGCAATTTTGCATAGGAAGGGAGTTTTGTGAAGGGGTGATTTTTTGTGTTATCCATGATGTATTAATCTTGAGTGGTTTAGCTGTTAGCAGCAGATTGGTCTAATAAAATAACATCCTCCCCAGTACTTGTTATAGTAGCAATAGGCAGATCCTCTCCTTTTCGCCATAAATTAACACTGGGAGATTTACTTGCGCCTGTAATAATGCGTAATAACGTTCTAGTTTGACTAAGTGATGCTGCGCTCATAGATACGCGATCAGTAGGTGGTTTTGGTGCATTCGATACGGCATGTACCAATTCGCTAGCATTATGTTTGTGTTTAGGGAATAGGCTGGCGGTGTGTCCATCTTCCCCCATGCCCAATATTACCAAATCAAAGGGTAATGCAGGATGAACCATTTGCTCATATTCTGCGGCTGCCTTTACTGCACCCAACTCTGCGGGGATGAAATGAATATTTTTATGTGGAAAATCAATCTTGTTTAATAAGGACTGTTGAATCATGTGGCTATTACGCTCACTATCATTTTTTGCTAAGCAACGCTCATCGCCCAGATAAATGCGCCACAGCCCCCAGTGACAAGATTCTTTGGCAAGTAACTCATATAGTCGCTTTGGTGTTGTGCCACCAGCCAGTACAATCTTGAAAATGCCGCGAGCATGGATTGCTTGCTGTGCCTTGTCAAGAATAATATCCCGTGCTAACAAAGCAACCTCTTCTGTTGTCGATTTTACTTGCCAGTTATTGATTTTATTTGCTCCCATGATTAAGCTTCTTAATTATAATACCTTCGCTAATTTCCAATGTAGGGTGGATAAGTGTAATGCATCCACCCTGCATTTTCGATTTTGTGAAGGTATTGGTAGTGAAAAAGTATTCTTTTTAGCGAGATAATTTTGTTTTAGCCCTTCACTCAGGCTCTAATGAATTGCGCCAGCGCTGACCTTCTTTTTCAAAGAGCCGCAAGGACTCATCTGCTCCCCAGCTTCCCGCAGGATAGGTTGCTATATAATCTCGTTGCGAAGCCCATGAGCGCAACACAGGATCAATAATTTTCCATGACACCTCGACCTCATCAGAGCGCAAGAATAAAGTGTGATCCCCTTCCATAACATCTAGCAAGAGACCTTCATAAGCATCTTTGTTAACTTCATCACTAAAACAGGCATCCAGACTGATCACCTTGGTTTTCATCTCCAGTCCAGGTTTTTTGACGGTTAATTCCATTCGCAATGACTCATCAGGTTGAATACCAATTAATAGCCAGTTAGGTTCGAATTGTTCCAGTTGAGAGGTGCGAAAAAATTGTTTGGGTGTCTGACGAAAACAAATCGCAATCATTGAATGCTTTTCTTTCATGCGTTTGCTTGTGCGTAAATAAAAGGGCACGCCCCGCCAGCGCCAGTTATCAATATGCAGTTTTAAGGCGGCATAAGTTTCACAGACGCTATCTTGTGGAATATTATCTTCTTGCAGATAGCTTTTTACGCGCTTGCCATCCACTTCACCCGCAGCATATTGCGCACGAAAGGCATGACTGGAGACTGCACTTTTAGGAATAGGGCTAATTGAGCGCAGTAACTTAACTTTTTCATCACGTAAATCTTCTGCTTGCATTGAAACAGGAGGCTCCATTGCTACCAGTGATAATAATTGCAATAAATGGCTTTGAATCATATCCCGCAATGCGCCAATACCGTCATAATACGCACTGCGTGAACCGATACCGATACTTTCAGCATGGGAAATTTGTACATGGTCAATATAATTGCGATTCCATAATGGCTCTAATAATAAATTAGCAAAGCGGAATACTTGTACATTTTGCACCGTCTCCTTGCCAAGATAATGATCAATGCGATAGATCTGTGATTCTTTAAGATAACGATCAAAATGGCGCTGTAAATTTTTTGCCGTTTCCAAATCAGAACCAAATGGTTTTTCTACCACCACACGTCGCCAGCCTTGATCCTCTGTTAGTAAGCCAATATCACTGAGTGATGCAGCAATGGAGGCATATAAAGAAGGCGGTAGAGAAAAGTAAAAGGCTATATTTTTGGAGAAGCCTTGATGTTTAATATAGTCTTTAAGCTGTTGATAATCTTCAGTTGTTTTCAGTCCTGAACGTAAGCAATCCAGATGATTGCAAAAGCGTTCAAATACAGCCTCATCCAACCCCCCTCTGGCAGGTTCTTTAAGATCTTTTTTTAACGCTATCAACCAGTCTTCACGTTTTGAAATACTCCGTGCTACACCGAGAATATTAATATTCTCAGGGAGTAAACCATCCTTAAATAAGTGATATAACGCGGGCATTAATTTGGTGCGCGCCAGATTGCCCGTTGCGCCAAAAATAACAAAGGTACAATT
>DRMS01000095.1 GCA_011322515.1 Leucothrix mucor | reverse complement strand
GATCTCTAACTTGCCTTTTTATCCCAGCTTGGATGATCGCATTCGTTGCGTAGAGTAACTATGCACCTCATGAGTTCATCCAATCTGAAATAAAAATTCTGCGCTAGAATTTCGGGAAGTTATTCCGTGCACGTTCCTTAGTTATGTTTTTCATTTTTTAGTCCGTTATTTTTTAATGCAGAGAGAAGGAAAAAGCGGCAAAAAGGGGAGATAAACATCAAATGTAAGCAGAGCCTCAGGAACATCTGTGCTCCTGAACATTAGTAGAAATATACCTGCCTTAACCGAGTACACTTTGTCTGTATGAATCATGCACGTTATACTGCTCGCCCTTTATTAATTTTAACCTAGCGCTTTCAAGATGATTGTAGGCTCTAGCTTTAACAGCAGGATATTTTTGTGGAAGAAACCGTTAGCGTTATTGTGCCGTTTTATAATGAAGAAACGAATGCAAGAGCAATGATTGAAGCAGTCTATTCTGCTTTAAAAAATTATGAATTAGACTGGGAATTAATAGTTGTTGATGATGGCAGTAGCGATAAAACAGCTCAGACCATGCGTGAGTGTAAAGCAGAGCTTGGTGATTCACTTTGCGTGATTGAACTACAACGTAATTATGGTCAAACGGCCGCAATGCAAGCAGGGATTGATCAAGCGCGCGGCTCTTTGCTAGTAACACTGGATGGTGACTTACAAAATGATCCTACCGATATTCCTGCCATGATAAAAGAATTATGTGATCGTCATTTAGATTTACTACAAGGCTGGCGTAAAAAGCGCAAAGACAAGCTTATTATGCGAAAAATACCATCCAAAATTGCCAATAAACTCATAGGCAAAGTCACAGGCGTCTATCTGCATGATTATGGCTGTAGCCTCAAAGTTTACCGTGCCTCAGTGATGAAAAATGTACGTTTATATGGCGAGATGCACCGCTTTATCCCCGCATGGGTAGCCATGTCAGTCCCTCCGTCACGTATTGGTGAAAAAGTAGTTAATCATAAAGAGCGTGTTAGCGGTGAATCAAAATATGGTATCTCACGTACCTTTCGCGTCATTCTAGATTTGCTATTTGTCTGGTTTTTTATGCGCTACCGCACTCGTCCTGGGCATTTTTTTGGCTCAATAGGTTTAGCATCAGGTGCAATAGGCTCGTTATCATTAACCTGGCTAGGCATACAAAAATTTATAATGGGAGAAGATATTGGCTCTCGACCCTTATTATTGATTGCAGTGTTATTTATGATTGCATCAGTGCAATTTCTTACCACTGGGATACTAGCAGAGCTATTAAGTCGGATTTATTTTGAATCATCCAAGCGTAGATCATATGTTGTACGCGAGGAAGAAGTATCGTTGCAAGAAAGTAATCAGAAAAGAAGTTGGTATAAAAATAGGTATCCTTCAATAAGTATCAGTTAGGAACGAGCACGGAATAACTTCCCGAAGTTCTAACGCAGAATTTTTATCCCAGTTTGGATGAACTGATGAGGCGCATAGTCACTCTATGCAACGAATGAGATCATCCAAACTGGGATAAAAAAGCAAGTTAGAGATCGGGACGTTGTTTCGTGCTCATTCCTTAGCAATAAAGGATATTAAAAATAAAATTAAAAACATCAGGGAAGCGAGCGGTGATAAAAAAAATTAAAAATTTCTTTAAACAGGTTACTTTATTAGATCCTCAGTATTCACTCAATATAACCATTGTCTTACTCTTAAGCGTGGTTTCCTTTTATACCTCATTTGATGGTTTACGCCATTATATGTTTGGCAATGACAGTGAAAATGCATCAGGGGCTTTATTACTACTGCTTGCTTTTCTGGTCTTTTTGATTCAATTATTACTGATTGTTGCTCTAATGCGTTTAACCCAACGTATTTCATTAGGTAATAAAATTTCAATGCTGATGTTATATCTGATTGCAATGGGTCTTAGCGTCTTTTTGAGTTATAGCTACTGGTATCAGGCAATTCAGGCAGATAACTACGCTTATAATAATTTTAATACGCAACTAGATGATAGTTTGAGTGATGTAGGTGTTTACCAAGACACTTTTTCAAGTATTAAAAAAATTGCCACAGAGCTTGCTGAGTATTCTCAAGAAACTGCTTTATTAGAAAAAAATAGAGGCGGAACCTGCGGTGATAATTCTTCTCCAGGTGCAGGACCTCGACTGGCTTTGCGTAATAGCGAAGAGACTTTATTTACCCTTATGAATAGTGATATTTCACTGTTAAATGATGAAGTGGCGCATAAAATTAATAAACTGGATAGTATTCGCTATGGTTACTCTCCTGACGCAAATATTCAAGAATTACAACAAGCAATGAATGTTGTCATCGCAGAGGTCAATCGCTATAAACAAAACCCTGATCTTATTAAAGCCAAACAACAACTTAAAGTACATAGTGGTGAAAACCGAGAGACCTTAAGCACCGTACTCAATGGCAGCCATCGCACCGTCTCTTGTCCTGACGCCATTATCACACAAAAATCACAGCGATTATTAGCGCGTATTAATAGTTTACCCGTACTAAAAAATATTCGCCTATTTAATTCTCAAGATTATCGTGAAGTGATGGGGCGTGCATTAACCGTCTTTTTAGTCATTCCTACTAAGGTTAAAAGCCTACTTTTTTCTAATAGCAATGAGGTTAGCGAAACAGAAAAAAGTGCGGAGGCAGTTAAATCGAGTGATTTTACACCGTTAATTTTAGGTGTAATGATTGATTTAATTATCTTTTTTGTTGGGTATGGTAATGGCAAATACTCACAGCAACGCAATTATCTGAGCGGCAAATATCATGGGCAGCATTTTAGTGTAACGGATGCAATCAATATAAATGATGTTTATAGTATTGATGCCTTGCGAGAGAACTTACAGTGGTATCACCACCAGCTAGGCAGGAAACATTTAATCATTATTCCTAGCGATGCTTATCGACAATCTGAAGATGTCAATAAGCGTAATTTAGTCTCCTTAATGGAGTCTTTACTGGCAAATCATCGTATTTCATTGCAAGCATTGCGGGTACCGTTTGATACCTTGCCAAAAAATATGCGTCGCCGCTTTTCGAATTTACCCAACAATACCTTGTTTGAATTTTACTACACCACGGAAGAACAATGGTTTGACTTGCAAAAATCACTTGAAGCAGATGAAATCTTGACATCGAAAAATACCGATACACAAGAATTTGTTTTATCCACACTGGAACACAATCAAGAAAAAAAGGATATGTTACAAGCAAAAAAATCAACCCTTTCACTTAAAAATAATGCCGTAAAAGAGACAAAAGAGACAAAAGAGACAAAAGAAAATATGCCTAAAGACAAGGAAAGTGAAATAGATAAAAAGGTTCTAAGTGAAGCATCCAATCTAGAAAAAAAATTAGAGGATGCAAAAGCTAAAATGTCAGCGGGAGAAGCT
>DRMS01000094.1 GCA_011322515.1 Leucothrix mucor | reverse complement strand
GCTAAAGAAGTCACTTGGAGCATGGACACGGCTAAACCACGGGTTACCACATCAAAAGATCAAGATGTCACTATCGTAGGTCTTTACAATAAGGAGCAACATAAACACTATTTTATAGTGCCAGGTTATAATACTCATGCTCATGTACTAATGAAACCTCTCGATCAGGCGGGACATTTACGTAGTATGACCTTAGAAGAAGGCGCACAGCTTTATTTACCACTTACTAAAAAATAAGGCTGATTTTTTAAATTATCCATCCGTAATAAAAAAGGCGCAGAACAACTGAGTTGTTCTGCGCCTTTTTTATGTGTATTTAGAGGCTACCAACTTAAGGCGGGACACTCCATAAATTCAAAGGCTTATTAAATTTTTGTTTTTTCCCTTTCCGAGACAAAGGAAGTTCTCCCATTTGCTTATCTATCTATCCATTTAAGTACATTTTGGCTACCAGTTTAAGGCGGGACAGTTACTGTTTCTGCCTACTCACCCGCACCCTTCGACAAGCTCAGGAAGCGGTGTCCTGAGTCTACCGAAGGGCTAGTTCCCTGAGCTTGTCGAAGGGTGCGGGTTTTTGCTATGACCTTACTTGTCCCGCCTTAAGTTGGTAGCCAAAAACTATATAGCAACAACTAAGTAATGCCCCTCTAAAAATAAAAAAATAGGATGGCTAAGAAAATCCTATTTTTTCACCTATAATATAACTTTAATTTTCATCTGAATTTTCTAAATGTTTCGATCTTGGCGCTAAAAACCTAAACAAAATTTTGGGTGCGGAATGTAGGCTACATCTCCCCTGTTTTGGGCTCATTGCTAGCGAAAAGTAATTGCCTGTTTTTTTTAATAGTATTAAGGGATAGTACTCTTATCCCCTATTTTTTAACTCAGCATAACAAGTTTGAGAGAATGTCGGCAAAATATTATTCCATAGTATCAACCCTCTATGAATCTAGCACAGTCTCTTTTGCAACATAACAGAGTAATACCATCCTACCCCATGACTGATAAACTCCAACCATCAAAACCGAATCAATCTTCAACCAAACAAAGTGTACGCTTTGTAACCGTAACCGAGGCGCATGATGGACAGCGTATCGACAATTTTTTAATGCGCGAGGTTAAAGATATACCGCGCTCTTTTGTGTATAGAATTTTGCGCAAAGGTGAGGTACGGGTCGATAAAAAACGTGCTAAACCAAATCGAAAATTAAAAGTGGGTGAGTCGGTGCGCATCCCTCCCATGATATTGCCTGATAAAAAACAGTCTAAAAAAGCACCACAGCAGTTATTAGATCAATTAGAGCAATCGATTTTACTGGAAGATAAAGATTTAATTTTAATTAATAAACCCGCAGGTCTAGCCGTACACGGTGGAACGGGAAGTCCTTATGGCTTGATTGAGGCATTTCGCCAATTACGCTCTACACTTCCCTTTGTCGAATTAGCGCATCGCCTTGATAAAGACACCAGTGGTATTGTTATATTGGCTAAAAATCGTAAAGCATTGCTGTCATTGCATGACTTATTTAAATCAGGAGGTATTGATAAATATTATCAAACCCTAGTGCATGGGCAGTGGGAAGCAGGGCGGCAGTATGTGCGTAATACCTTGGTATGTGAGCGCGGTAGAAAGCAGAAAGTACAAGTGCAAGAAGGTGGCAAGGTCGCTGAAAGCATTTTCTACCCAAGACAAAAATTTGCTAAAACAACATTAATGGAAGTGAAATTATTAACGGGTAGAATGCATCAAATAAGAACGCAGTTAGCAGCGTTGGATTTCCCTGTGTTGGGTGATACACAGTATGGAGATTTTGCCTTAAATCGTGAATTTAAGAAAAGTACAGGCTTGAAACGGCTATTTTTGCATGCATTTAAAGTGGAGTTCAAACTTCCTTATTCGGGTACAACCTATAAAAAGGAAATTCCATTAGCGGAAGATTTGCAACAGGTTGTTAATATTGAATCTCGCCGAGATACAGGGCGCGTTAAGAAAAGATAAAGAGCATTTAGCATCTGAAAGGCTTGTTTCTTTCACCATGAATGGCATGAAAACAATGAAGTTATTAAAAAACAAACTTATTTTTAATGAATTATAAAATGAATAAAAAATACCAGCTTATTATTTTTGACTGGGATGGAACTTTAATGGATTCCACCGCGCAAATTATTAATTGTATGCACTTAGCAAGCAAAGAAGTAGGGGCTGAACAACGCTCTGATGCCGATATACGCAATATTATAGGCTTAGGCTTGGAAGAGGCGATTCATGCGCTTTATCCACAAGCTACGCATAATTTCATCGATAAAACGGCGATTGTATACCGTGATTATTATTTATTTAAGGATAAAACCCCTAGCCCATTATTTGCAGGCGTGGTCGATATGCTCGATGAATTACGTGAAGCGGGTTATGATCTTGCCATCGCAACAGGCAAATCACGGCGCGGTCTAGAAAAAGGATTAGATGAAACAAAGTTGCAGGATTACTTCCCCATTACCCGCTGTGCTGACGAAACACGCTCAAAACCTGATCCGCAAATGCTCAGTGAGATTTTAACCGACTATAATACTCACCCTACAAACGCATTAATGATTGGTGATAGTGTCTATGATTTACAAATGGCAAATAATGCTAAGATGGCAAGTCTTGCAGTAACCTATGGTGTACATGATTTACAGCGCTTGATGCAACAAAAACCTGTCGATCATGTCACTAGTGCAAGCCATATTTCAAAAAAAATTAAGGACTTAAATGAATAACGATAATTTACAGATGGAAAACCAACAAGCGATTCAATCATTAAAAGAAATAGCATTAGCGGGGATTAAAGAGCAGCGTACCGCAAGACGCTGGAAGATATTTTTTATGCTGATCTTCGCTTTTATGTTTTTTTTAATGGTAATGGCAATTAAGAGCGCATCTTCGATGAAAGACTTACGCTTGACGACAGCAGATAAATATACCGCATTGATTGAAGTAAAAGGCGTTATTATGCCCGATACCGCCGCCAGTGCAGCCAATATTATCCCTGTGCTACAAGAAGCGTTTAAGGATGACAAAGTAAAAGGCATTATTCTGCAATGCAATACACCAGGCGGTAGTCCTGTGCAGTCTAGTCTTATTTATGATGAAATTATGCGCTTGCGTAAACTTCATAAAGATAAGCCTATCTATGCAGTAGCAGAAGATATATGTGCATCAGGCGGGTATTTTATAGTCTCCGCAGCTGAGAAAATTTATGCCAATAAATCTACATTAATAGGATCTATCGGCGTTCGCATGCAATCCTTTGGTGTGGTTGAAGTGATGAAGAAAATTGGCATTGAAAGTCGTGAAATGACAGCAGGAAAATATAAAGCATTGATTGATCCCTTTAAGCCGAGCAAACCAGAAGCTGAAGCGCATATCACCAAAATGCTAGCCAGTACCCATGAGCATTTTATTAGTGCGGTAAAGGCTGGGCGGGGTGATCGTTTAAAAGACAATGATGATATTTTCACAGGGCTATTCTGGACAGGAAAAGATGCCAAAAAACTAGGTGTCATAGATGAGTTTGGTAGTATAGAATCAGTAGCACGGGATATTTTTAAAGCAGAAACCATTATTAATTTCAGCCCCAAGAAAACATTATTGGATAAATTATCAACACGTGTTGGAGTATCTATTGGTAGTTTATTATTAGAAAAGGAAATACCACAGGCGGTATTGTATTAATTCATACGGTAGGGTTGCTGTAGTCGTGCGACACTAACCCTACTGCTAAAACTTGGTTGGTAACGTAAATGACCAACCCCTACGATAATCGTTACGGATGGCGCAAAAATATGGCAGCAGAAGCAACTCAAAAAACGAGATCTTCCTTGTTTCGATTAATCGCAAAAAATCCTGCAAGAGCCTTTATTATGCTCTTTTTGCTGGTACTCTCATCCATCTCCTTTTATACCACCTATGATGGCTTAGTCCGCTTTTCATACGGAAGCTTTGAGCAAACGCCACAAGTTTTTATTATCGTACTGTTCCTGTTTGTTAGCGTATTACAGGGCATGTTGTTATTTTCCCTGTTTGAGATGTTACGTAGCCGACTGGTACTTAAATTCACTTGGTTGATTGTCTATATTGTTACTATGGGGGTGAGTGTCTTTTTTAGTTATAGCTTCTATTACAATCTTTTTCGTGCCGATAGCTATGCTTTTGATAATTTTTCAGCGCAGTTACAACGAGTTAAAAACTCTGCACTGGATTATCAAGATGCCTTTAAAATGGTGCAGATTGATACCACTAAATTAGCCGATTATTCACGTGATAAAGCCAAAGAAGAACGGGAAAAAGGGGGAACCTGTGGCTATATTTCACCACCAAACTCAGGTCCACGTAGCCGTTATCGGGATAAAGAAGACCGCATTTTCAGAACACTATCCAGCGATATTACAGGTTTGTACAAGTCAGTTTCTGAGGATATAACCCAGCTAGAAACATTGATGGACAAGTTTAACCAGAAAAAAATGTCCACCGATGATATTCAAAACGAAATGAACCGTACTGTACAACGACTTAATAGTTATACATCCAATGGCAATATTTTAAACCTAAAAACCATCCTGCGCGCGCATATGTATGAAGGGCGAGTCACCGATGGTATTGATCCATCAGGCATACCCATTACCTGCCCTGACGACAATATCGACATAAAAGGCACGGGGATTATTAAACAAGTCGATGTGCTACCAAAGGTAAAAGAAGTCAAACTTTTCAATCCTGACAGCGAAAAAGCAGTGCTAACCCGTGCGCTGACCGTCTTTATGTCAATTCCCAAAGCAATTGTTCCCAACTCATGGTTGACCAATATGTTTGGTAAAAAATCAGTAGAGCAGGCGGATGCAACTAAAATATCCTCAATTGATTATGCACCCCTGTTTTTAGGCGGATTAATTGACTTATTTATCTTTATCGTTGGTCTAGCTGAAGGCATAGAAAATCAGCAGCGTAGCTGGGGAGACCATCGTTACAAAGGTCGATATATTAGTATCAATGATATTCCCTCATTTGCCCAAGTTGGCAATGGGTATCTGTTTATGGATAACTTCCGCAAACATATCTATCGTAATAGAACAGGAGCACACCTCGTTATTCCCGCAACGCTAGAGAAACTGACAGCAGAACAACGCGGTGTATTGGATTTAGCAGAAGCACTCGAATCAGCTAACATGTTAGCCAAGCCAAAAGCACTTAATGTAGAATTTTCGCAACTACATAAAGGCATAAAAGCATCCTTAATAGATGTTTACGAGGATGCGGAACAGCGAATTTATACACGCTATACACTACCTAAAAAGCTGTGGGATGAATTTCAACAAGCTTATTATGCGTGGCATATTAATAATGAGATTCCTGATTAGCTTTTTTATGAGGAAATAATGTCGTCGCTATTTAATGAATGTTTATCTCGTTCCCACAAACATATGGGAGCAAGACAAATAGATATAGACATTCATTTATTAAATTTCCGCACCCTTCGACTCCGCTCAGGGAGCTGTACCCTGAGCGGAGTCGAAGGGTGTAATTATTTATGTGAAAAACTATAGATAGAGTTTTTCACATAAATAATTTCCTGATAAAGGGAACGAAAGCTTCTGCTTTTTAGTCATTAGGATGAAATTTAATAAGTGAGGAAGTTCCAAGCAATGAATTTACCCATCTTACTTGCCCTTTTACCCCTGCTTAAATCCTGTCAATCGTTGCGTAGAGCGACTATGCGCCTCTTGATATACTCCAATCAGGAGCAAAAAATCTGAGCAATATTGCTAAATTCATTGCTTGAAACTTCCTGAACATCTATAAAGTAAAATTGAACGGATACTTAAGTTCCCACTTGTCAGCTTTTAACCTGAAATATATCTCCACTCACCTTATAATAGAGGCGTGAAAAAAAATAACGACAAATCAAATTACTTTCTGGGGCTTATCGCTACTGGCTTATGCTTGCTTGTTTATCAAGTAGAGGCAGATAGTCAATTCCCTGTCTGTGCTATCCCTCAGCACTTTGATGCTAAGCAGATAAGCACTAACCCTGCTCAGGATGCGATCTATATGGAAGCAGATGCGGGTTTGATTAACCGCACGGGTGTTTCGAGTTTATTGGGCAATACCATTATTCAGCAAAATGATCTAACTTTAAATGCCAATAAAGCGAGTCTTGATGGTCGTACTAATACGGTTAGCGCTGATGGAAAGGTTGTTTTGTCAACTAAAAATATTCAGCTTG
>DRMS01000093.1 GCA_011322515.1 Leucothrix mucor | reverse complement strand
CACCCTTCGACAAGCTCAGGAAGCGGTGTCCTGAGTCTACCGAAGGGCTAGTTCCCTGAGCTTGTCGAAGGGTGCAGGTTATTTGCCATGACGTTACTTGTCCCGCCTTAAGTTGGTAGCCTGTTAGGAATTCCCAAGTAATGAATTTACCAATCTTCCCATTGCTCCAGCGCGGGAATGCATATCGAGCATTCTACGAAGTACAAATTTCAACGTTTATATTACAGGTGATTTGGATAATTTATCTAGGCACTTTGGCGGCTGAAATAGTACGAGCAATAGCAACAATCCGTATGCGTTCCCACGCAGAAGCATGGGAAAAAAGTTTTTTACAAAAAGACGGGGTAATTAAGCTGAATTATGCTTGTTTTATAACAATCTAAAGCCTTCTAATAAAATTAATGTATACTTCTGTCTTTATTACTAACAATCAAATTCTCCGCCAATGCTTATATTTATACTTGCTATTATCCTCGGTTTTATTATTTTAATTTGGAGTGCTGATCAATTTGTTGATGGTGCTTCCAGTATTGCGCAGCATTGGGGGGTGTCTCCCCTTGTTATCGGCATGCTGATTATTGGACTTGGCACCTCAGCACCTGAAATGCTGGTTGCTGCGTCTGCTGCGCTACAAGGCAATGCTGAAATGGGGATTGGTAATGCCATCGGTTCAAATATTACCAATATCACTATGGTTCTTGGTGCTACAGCGCTGCTAGTTGCACTGCCCATCCATTCTAGAATTATTAAAAAAGAGTTACCACTGGTACTTATTGCAGGGCTTTTGGCTTGGTATTTGCTTAGTGATGGTGAATTTAGTCGCATGGATGGTGGCATCCTACTATTTGGCTTATTTGCCACAATCACATGGATGATGTTTACGGCTAAAAAAGCCAGTAATGCGCATGATCCTTTACTTGAAGAAGGTGCTGATGAAATCCCGCCTGAAATGCCATTTAAAAAGGCAATGTTCTGGATGGTTGCGGGACTTTTATTATTGATGTTTAGCTCAAAACTACTGGTATGGGGGGCTTCAAATATTGCTATTGAGCTAGGTATTAGTGACTTGATTATAGGCTTAACCATTGTTGCTATTGGCACCAGCCTTCCTGAACTGGCAGCGACAATAAGCAGTGCCAGAAAAGGTGAAACTGATTTGGCCATTGGTAATATCGTCGGCTCCAATCTGTTTAACACCTTAGGGGTTCTTGCTATACCTGGGCTTATTGCGCCCAGTGTTGTTTCAGAGTCTATCTTAACGCGGGATATGCCGATTATGATTGGTGTTACCGTGCTATTGATTCTCTTTGGCATAGGTTGCTATAAAGCTGCACGTAATCGAATTATTTTCTGGAATGGTGTGGTCTTTTTAGCTCTATTTTTTGCCTATCAAGGGTTACTTTATTACCAGACAGTAAATGCGTAGTGCCGCCCCTAATATGACATCAAAAAATGCGACAAGTGACAGCTCTTTTATCCATTCCGCAAAAAAAGTAATTTGGGATGAGCAAAAGGCGATTGAAGCACTTGCTAAGCGTCTTGATAAAAGTTTTGATGCGGCTTGTGAAACTATTTTAGCCTCAACAGGGCGTGTGGTTATTACAGGTATGGGGAAGTCAGGTCATATCAGCAATAAAATAGCATCAACATTAGCAAGCACAGGAACACCCTCTTTCTTTGTTCACCCCAGTGAAGCTTTACATGGTGATTTGGGTATGATAACCGCTAATGATGTGGTCATTGCCATTTCTAACTCTGGCTCAACTAATGAATTATTAATACTTTCAGCGGTCATTAAGCGTCAGAATACTAAAGTTATCGCCATGACGGGGAATGCAAACTCTGACTTAGCAAAGTTAGCCGATGTTCATTTGGATATTGGCGTAGAAAAAGAGGCTTGTCCGCTTGATCTTGCACCCACTTCCAGCACAACGGTTACTTTGGTCATGGGTGATGCACTTGCAGTTGCTCTGCTTAAGACGCGTGACTTCACTCCTGAGGACTTTGCTCGTTCTCATCCAGGAGGACGATTAGGCAGGCGTTTATTGGTGCGTGTAAAAGAAATCATGCATGATCGACACAACACACCACTGGTTACCTCTGATACCTTGCTGGTTAATGCTATTATCGAAATGACCAAGAAGAATTTGGGAACCACGCTAATTATTGACAATCAAAATAGATTGCTAGGCATCTTTACTGATGGAGATTTACGTAGAGCTTTTGAAGATGGGACGGATATGCCAACGACCACCATTGGCGAACGAGCATCGATGAATTGCTATACAACACATGTGGATGATCTTGCGGTTAGCGCATTAAATATTATGCAGGATAATGAAATTACGGTACTTCCTGTGGTCGACTCTAAAAACAAAGCGGTGGGTATTTTACATATGCATGATTTATTAAAATCAGGGATTATCTAAAGGATAAACATGAGCCATAGCATAATAAAAAAAGCACCACAGGCGGCTAAAAACATAAAGCTAGTTATCTTTGATGTTGATGGCGTTCTTACTAATGGCACGCTCTTTTACGATAATAACGGTGAAGAATACAAAGCATTTAATGCTAAAGATGGTCACGGTCTACGCATGCTGGAAAAAGCGGGGATTACGGTTGCTATCATTACAGGTCGTCAATCTGAGTTACTCAATCATCGCGCTGCCAATCTAAACCTATCGCCGAATATGATTTATCAAGGCTATAGCGATAAACGTATTGCTTTTAAAGATTTATTAGCTAAAACAGGTCTAGCTCCTGAGCAAATAGCCTATGTTGGCGATGATGTTATTGACTTACCTGTTATGTCTAAAGTCGGCTTACCGATCGCAGTACAGGATGCGCACTGGTTTGTGCTAAAACATGCAGATTGGATCTCACAACAACGCGGTGGATACGGTGCCGTACGTGAAATCTGCGAGATGTTGCTAGAAGCACAGGGAAAATTGCATATCCTACTAGAAAGCTATCTGAAGTGAATGTTAAAGGACTCTTACTGCTTATTATTTCCATTATCATTGCGCTAGCGGTGACTTGGCTAAATAATGTCTGGCTGTCTTATCAGGAGTTTGTTTCCGCAGGTAATGAACGACAGATTGATTATTACCTTAGTGATTTTTCCTTGCTTAATACCACTGCTAATGGTGATATGAAATATTCTATACAAGGGCAACATCTTGTGCATAAAAACTCAACGGGTGGTAGTGAGATTTTTCAGCCTATTATTCAAGCTGCCGATCAGGATGGTCAAACTCTTTTTATCCGTGCAGAAAAGGCACAGCAGGAGGAATCTCAGGGCGTTATTGAACTTGCAGGCGCAGTTTTAATCCAAAAAACAACGCGGCAGAATAAAACAACGGATAATAGCATTCAGCTTGACAGCTTAGATAATAACACGACAGACTTTAGCTTGAAGACGATTAATCTTTCATTTGACCCGATTAAACGAGAGATTTTTACGGATGCTCCTATTACACTAACAACAAAAGATGGCTTACTGACAGGCACAGGTTTACGCAGTCAATTAGATCAACAAGAACTAAGGATACTCTCAAATGTACATGCAAAATTTGATCCTAACCCGTAGGAATGTGGTTAGCCTACTCATTGCCTTTGCATTACTGCTTCCCTCCTATAGCTGGGCGGTAAAAGCAGATGCAAACAAACCTGTTATTATTGATGCTGATTCTGTTATTTTTAATAAATCACAAGGCAAAGCAATTTACCAAGGTAATGTTTCTATCAAACAAGGAACCTTAAAAATTCATGCAACACGCATTGAGATTAACGCGCCTAATAATAAAATTGTCAATATCATCGCAACAGGCTTTCCTCTTACGGTTGAGCAACGCATGGATAGCGGTAAAATGGCAAAAGGTAGCGCTAAACAAATGCAGTACCTCGTGGATAAAAAACGCCTTATTCTTACAGGTAATGCACTATTAACCCAAGGGAATGATAAATTTAATAGCAATTACATTGAATTTTCCACCCTTACAGGCGCATTAAAAGCAGGCAATAAGAAAAATAATAAAAGTCGTGTACATGCTATTTTCTACCCAACCAATAAATAAAAGCTAAATAAATTGACTCTACTTACGGCAGAAAACCTAAATAAAAGCTATGGTAAACGCACTATTATTGGTGATGTTTCCTTGCATGTTAATGATGCAGAAGTTGTTGGTCTACTTGGTCCTAATGGTGCGGGCAAGACCACTTGCTTTTATATGATTGTTGGGCTTGTTGCGAGCGATAAGGGTAAAATTCTTCTTGATCAAATAGATCTGACGGATCTTTCAATGCACTTGCGCGCACGTCATGGCATTGGCTATCTTGCACAAGAAGCGAGTATTTTTCGTAAACTTTCCGTGGCAGATAATATCTATGCTATTTTAGAAACGCGTAAAGATATCAATCGCCAACAACGCGCCAATAAACTAGAAAGTCTACTCGAAGAATTTCAAATCACTCATATTCGTGATAGCCTTGGTATCAGCCTATCAGGGGGTGAAAGGCGACGTGTGGAAATCGCCAGAGCACTTGCAACCGAACCCTCTTTTATTTTATTAGATGAGCCTTTTGCTGGTGTTGATCCTATTTCTGTTATTGAAATTCAAAAAATAGTAACGCATCTAAAAGAACGGGGTATTGGTGTTTTAATCACTGATCATAATGTGCGCGAAACATTAAGCATTTGTGATCGCGCCTATATTTTAGGCAATGGTTCTATTATTGTTGAAGGCTCTCCTAAAGAAATATTACAAAATAAACAGGCTCGCGAGATCTATCTGGGCGAAGATTTTAAATTATAAAAAATATATAATAGCATGATATTTAAAATATTTTATTCACTTCAAACCAGACAAGCAATTTTCATACCATCAATCAGTATTTCATATTTTACACGCTAAACTCCGTGCTATAATTATCCTAAGCTAAGGAACGTGCACGAAACAACTTCCCGATCTCTAGCTTGCCTTTTTATCCCAGCTTGGATGATCTCATTCCTTGCGTAGAGTAACTATGCGCCTCATGAGTTCATCCAATCTGGAATAAAAATTCTGCGTTAGAACTTCGGGAAGTTATTCCGTGCACGTTCCTTAGCTCATGCCCACCTCCTCAATAACACCACAGAATATAATTATAAAATATGTTAAAACAGGGACTTAGTGTAAAATTAGGACAGCGTCTGTCCATGACTCCGCAATTGCAACAAGCTATTCGCTTGTTGCAATTATCCTCTATTGAGTTGCAGCAAGAAATTCAAGAAAACCTAGATATGAACCCCTTGCTTGAGCGCGTTGAGGACTCAATAAATGAAGTAAGTCAGGACGAGAATAAACAGGATAATAAGACTGTTTCAGATGAAGAAAATACAGCCATTCCTGAAGAGCTCAATATCGATACTAGCTGGGATGAAATCTACGATACCGACTGGAGAACAGGCAATAATAATGCTGAAACTAGCGCTTCTGATCTTATTGATGTGATCCACTCACCTGTAAAAACACTGCGTGATCATTTACAGGAACTGATAGATCTTAGTCAGCTCAGTGCTATTGATAAAGAGATAGCTGCCACCATTATCTCTTATATCAACCCACAAGGATTTTTAACCGAATCGACCCAACAAATATTCACAAGCTTGCAACACACTCTGCTTATCGAGGAAGATGAAGTCGATGTAATCTTACAATATATTCAAAACATGGGACCTATCGGGGTTGGCGCAAGAAACCTTTCCGAAGCCTTGTTATTGCAATTAAAATACTTCTATAATGAACACTTATTATACAAAAAAACACAGGAGCTTCTGCAAAAACATCTGGACTTGATCGAAAAACGGGACTATATAAGTATTAAGAAAACACTAAAACTAACAACTGGACAATTTGATGAATTAATGGAGTTGATACAATCTCTTAATCCATACCCTGGAAATATGTTTGATATTTCAACAACAAACTACATCACTCCCGATGTTTATGTGCAGAAAATAAAAGGATTATGGGTTGTCTCGCTTAATCAGGAAACATTGCCTAAATTACAAATAAACGACTACTACTCTAATATGCTGACTCACCTTTCTAATAAAAAAGATAGAGATTATTTAAAAAACAACGCGCAACAAGCGCGCTGGTTAATAAAAAGTATTGAAAATAGAAATAGCACTGTATTAAATGTAGCCAATGCCATTGTGGAACGCCAAGTTGCCTTTTTCCAATATGGCGAAGAAGCGATGAAACCAATGGTATTAAAAGACCTTGCTGAACAATTAGAACTCCACGAATCTACTATTTCACGCGTCACTACGCAAAAATATATGCATACTCCCCGTGGAGTTTATGAATTCAAATACTTCTTTTCAAGTCATATCCGCACCACAGCAGGTGGCGTATGTTCAGCCACTGCCATTCAAGCAATGATTAAAAAATTAATCACTTCAGAATCTAATAGCAAACCTCTGAGTGATAGTAAATTGACGAACCTGTTAAAAGAACAGGGGATCAATGTAGCGCGACGCACCGTCGCAAAATACCGAGAAGCTATGAATATTCCTTCATCTCATGAACGGAAAACATTTGCTTAACATTTTTTTAAGTAAGCTTATCTAGGTTCTGTTGACATTTGGTTATATCTTCACTTTTTAGTCGATTCTTTGCTTCTATCAAGGCAAAAAATAAGCGCATAGCAGGGCTACGCGGTTCTTTTTTAACGCAAAGAGAAGGAAAAAGCGACAAAAGAGGAGATAACCATCAAATATCAATAGAGCCTAGGCATAAGCAAGTAGCTTATCGGCGAACTTGGCTAAATTTTCTCAAAAAACCAAGCTCGATTAAAACTATAAGGAGATAACTATGCAATTAAATATAACTGGTCGACATATAGAGGTCACAGAAGCCATCAATGACTATGTACATGAAAAACTAAAACGTATTAGTCGTCATTTTGACCAAGTATTAAATATCAAGATCATTCTTGAAGTGCAAAAACTAGAGCATAAGGCAGAAGCTTCGATGCATGTCAGTGGTAACCATATTTTTGCTGACGCCACTTCTAATGACATGTATGCTGCTATTGATGCATTAACCGACAAGTTAGACCGTCAGTTACTCAAGCATAAAGAAAAAATCAAAGATCATCATAATAGTGAAGGGGCACACCGTAACCTCCCGATGGAATAGCACTTCATTAGTCTATTATACGTCAACCAGAGACTTTGAACTGGTTGACGTATGAGTTACAACTTAGTTTTTACTACTTCACTTTCCCTCCTTCAGATAGACACAGTTCATCCACTTTTTTCTATCGCTACTACTTTCCCCACCCAAACTATCGGTAAAAGTCCTATATTATAGCTTAGGAATAAGAGTTTAATAACCTCCCAAAACACAAACTAAAATTGGGAAGTCATTGAGTTTTCATTCGCTCCTTAAAAATTGAAATATTATAGGACGTACTAAAATGCATATTGTTATTGTCACGGGATTGTCAGGGGCAGGAAAATCCCAAGCATTACATACACTGGAAGATCAGGGCTATTACTGTGTGGATAACCTTCCCATTGAATTGCTTGATCCTTTATGCAAAACAGAACGTATTTTAAAACTAAAAAAAATAGCGATTGGTATTGATGCAAGATGTGGAAAAAGCTGTATTAATCATTTTCCAGAGCTTGCTAGGAAATTAAAAGAGCACTATAAAACGGATATTATCTATTTATATGCTAACAAGAATACTATATTAAAACGCTATGATGAAACACGCCGCCGTCACCCTCTTTCCAGCCCAAAACAAACACTGCAACAATGTATTTTAAACGAAGAACAGTTATTAACACCCATACGAAAAATGTCTGATTTAGAAATAGATACCAGTCAAATGGATATCTATACACTAGCAACGCTAATAAAAGAGCGTATCTGTATTATGCAAGACTTTCAGCTCTCTCTTGTATTTCAATCGTTTGGTTTTAAATATGGTACACCAAGAGACTCTGACTTTCTCTTCGATGTGCGCTGTCTTCCAAACCCCTATTGGGAGCCAGCATTACGCCAGCATAGTGGTCTGGAAGAAGTGATAATAAATTGGCTGGACAAACAAGAACTAATGCAAGAAATGCAAAAGGATCTCATCGAGTTATTGCAAAAATGGATTCCTTATTTTATTAAAAACCAACGTTCTTATCTGACCGTTTCTATTGGTTGCACAGGTGGACACCACCGCTCAGTCTACCTAGTTGAAAAGCTTTCTGAGCACTTTAAGAAACAAGGCACTACTGCCATTATTGCAGCGCATCGCGAACTTCAGCATTAATCGTCTGGATAACCTCTAATGGGTTCTCTGCTTCGGTGATTGGTCTACCAACCACTAGATAATCCACGCCTGAAATAACCGCAGTAGCAGGGGTCATAACTCGTGATTGATCACCTTTAGCGAAACCAATAGGACGAATACCAGGTGTTACTAATAAAAAATCTTTACCTAATTCCTGTCGCAAGACTGTTGCTTCTTGTGCTGAACAGACCAGTCCATCCAAGCCCGCCTGTTGAACCATCTTCGCAAGATGCATCACTTGATCTTTAGCTAATGTACTCACGCCTGTTTGTTGCAATTGCTCATCACTCATTGAGGTTAAAACAGAAACCGCAATAAGCTTAGCTGACTTAGTATTTTCAACCTCATCATCATGCAAAGCGTTATAGGCTGCACGCATCATTTCAGAACCACCTGATGCATGCACATTCATCATCCAGACATTAAGCTTGCTAGCTGCTTTACACACTGAAGCAACCGTATTGGGAATATCATGAAATTTTAAATCCAGAAAAATATCAAAACCTTTTTCTGTTAATTTTCTCACTATTTCAGGACCCGCACTCACAAAAAGCTCAAAACCAACTTTTAACTTGCAGTCAGCAGGTGATAATTGGCTTACAAAATCTAATGCTTTATCTTCAGACGGGAAATCTAACGCTATAATTAACTTACTCGACATTATTCTACTCCATTAATCGTGATAATTATCTTTTCTTGGTGTGCTTTGTATTTTTGCGAGATAATTTCTCTTTTCATGTAATAGGGCTACCAACTTACGGTGGGACAAGTAAAAGTCATAGCAAACAACCCGCACCCTTCGACAAGCTCAGGGAACTAGCTTCCTGAGCTTGTCGAAGGGTGCGGGTGAATAGCAGAAACATTAACTGTCCCACCTGAAACTGGTAGCCCGTAATAGCCCCCCGCCCTTGCCTCAATTCTGCGCATGTGAAACCTTATCCCATTGATAACAGGCGGGGCAACGCCAAAGATAATCTTGCATCTGATAACCACAGTTTAGACATTGAAAGATTGCCTTTCCCTGTAAATAATGATCAAGTGCAAACTTAATGAGTGAACATTTTTCATTTTCTGAACATTCTTTATTAGTTTGCAGAATTTCAATCGACTTACTGATAGAGTAAATATCCAGCCTTTTGCTTTTTAAATCCTCTAACAAAAAATCTGTTGCAATATGTGCTGAGCTATCCAAACCTAGTAGCTCTAATAAATAAGTTAGCGCACTATTGTCGTGACCATATAATTCAAATAAAGCGATTTCAAACTCTTTTATTTTGCCTGTTTTTAGCGCTACTTTGGTTGTTTTTTCAAATAAATGCGTCAGCAAGTGGCTATCATTTGTTAATGCTTTTAAATACAACTTAAACGCTTGTTTATAATTTTTTTTCCTTGCATGTAAATCGCCTTGAAGCAACATAACCCGTGCTGATTTTTTATAGATTTTATAAGCCTTTGCAATATAGTCCTCAACACGGTGCAGATTACCTTGCTCCATTTCAGCATCAGCCATTTCACAGTAATAATGAGCAATGAGTTTCTGATAAACAATGGGGATTTTTTTTTGTTTGAGACAGGTCGTCGCATTAATCGCTTTTTCCCATTCATGCGTTTGTTCGTATATTTGCCGCAATGGGGCGCAAGCATTGACCGCTGTAGGATTTGTATTCAGTAATTCTTGAAAAACACCTTCGGCACGATCCAGCATACCTGCCGCCAAATAGTCTTCGCCAAGTGCAAACATAACAGCTTCTTTTTGATCTTTATTAAGACTCGAACGAGCCATTAGGTTTTGATGTAAGCGTAACGCTCGATCAACTTCCCCTCTATTGCGAAACATATTGCCAAGGAGCAAATAAGTCTCTGCAGTATACTCATCAATATCAGGGTGGTTAATAAAAATTTCGAGGGCTTTATCAGGTTTTTCACTTAATAGGTAGTTAACACCTTTTACATAATCATCTGCAAGCTTATTGAACTCAACGCATTGCTTTAAATTATTTTTTGTCGCACCTTTCCAGCCAGAGTAAAAGGCTAACGGCAACAACAGGAATAAAATCTCTATCATTAGAGCTACTTGCAAAGTTATTTAATTTGAAAAAATATCTATATATTGGATTATCAGTGTGAATCTGATTAATTATCGCCTAATCTTTCAAGTGGCTCATTCGTTATATTGGTATTACTTTTATAAAAATGACACAAAACATGGCTCGACAGTAATAATCGACTGCCGAATCAATCTACCCACAACCGTCCCCACAAAATTGTGCCTATAGATAAAAAACAATTAATCCTGTATCGAACATTGATTCTTAGAATCATCAACGCGATCACGAAGTTCTTTTCCTGGTTTGAAATGAGGGACGTGCTTAGGCAATAAATCTACCTTTTCTCCTGTCTTCGGATTGCGCCCACGACGTGCTGCACGATAATGCAATGAAAAACTACCAAAGCCACGAATTTCAATACGCTCGCCATCAGCAAGTGTATCACTCATCTGCTCTAGTAATATTTTTACTGATAACTCAACATCTCTACTACTCAAATGACTTTGCTTGCGCGAAAGAATATCGATTATCTCTGATTTTGTCATGCCCTACTCCTACTTACGTTAACAGCAATTAAGTGTACTCCTAGTGATCAATAAAAAACAGCCTAGAAGATAAATAACAGCATGAAATGCATACTAAAAAGCCAGTTATTGACAAAAAATAACTGGCTTATAGTGCAAAAGTCTTAGAAATAGCCAAGACATTAAGTAATAAGTATTTTATTTGTATAGATAGGTGCTTTGATAACTATTCAGATTGTACCCTATTTTGTTTGAGATCAAGGAAAAAAACACACAATTTGTAACAGTGTAGCTGGGCGTCCCTTACCTGTACTAAAGTAGTTTACACTTTTGTTAATCAGCGGGTCAGTTACATAAACTCCACCAACCCTATATAGAAATCAGGCAAAATTAAAGTACAAGTTGCGAGCAATTATTTATCCATTTGTTCTTTAAAGATATCACCTAATGAAGTTCCACCCGTAGATTTAGTGCTGTATTCCTTCATTACTTCCGCTTCATCATCATAATCCTTCGCTTTAATAGAAAGATTAATAACGCGAGTCTTACGATCCATCCCCATAAATTTGGCTTCGATCTTATCGCCAACATTTAGGATCATGGTTGCATCTTCAACACGATCCCTTGAGATTTCTGATGCACGTAAGATACCTTCGATACCTTCTGCCAATTCAATCTTAGCCATCTTAGGGGTAACATCAGTAATAATACCCGAAACTGAGCTACCTTTAGGATGCTCTGCAAAGAACAATGAAAATGGATCTTGACTAAGCTGTTTGATACCAAGAGAAATACGCTCTCGCTCTGGATCAACCGCTAAAACGATAGCCTCAACCTCATCACCTTTCTTGTATTCACGAATGGCATCTTCTCCTGTCACACTCCATGAAATATCAGAGAGATGAACCAGACCATCAATACCACCATCAAGACCAATAAAGATACCAAAATCAGTAATTGATTTAATATTACCTTTCACTTGATCATTCTTATTAAATGAATCCGCAAACTGATCCCAAGGATTGGGCTTACATTGCTTCATACCCAACGAAATACGACGACGTTCTGCATCAATATCAAGGATCATTACTTCAACTTCTTCACCTAAAGTAACAACTTTTGAGGGGTTAACATTCTTATTAGTCCAATCCATCTCAGACACATGCACCAAACCTTCAACGCCATCTTCAATCTCAACAAAACAACCATAATCCGTAAGATTGCTCACCTTACCAAATAGATGTGTTTTCTCAGGATAACGACGTACAAGATCTTGCCATGGATCTTCGCCCAATTGCTTAAGACCTAAGGATACACGACTCTTTTCACGGTCAAACTTGAGTACTTTTACTTCAAGCTCATCACCAATCGTTAGAATTTCAGATGGATGCTTAACACGCTTCCATGCAATATCGGTGATATGCAAGAGACCATCAATACCACCTAGATCAATAAAGGCACCATAATCAGTCAGGTTCTTAACGATACCTTTAATCACTTTGCCTTCTTCTAATGACTCAAGTAATGCTTCGCGTTCTGCGCTGTACTCTTCTTCAACCACTGCACGACGTGAAACGACCACATTATTGCGACGCTGATCTAATTTAATGAGTTTAAATTCTAATTCTTTGCCTTCAAGGAAAGTAGTATCACGAACAGGACGGACATCAACCAAAGATCCTGGTAAGAACGCACGAATATCACCCAGCTCAACGGTGAATCCACCACGAACTTTGCCAGTAATGATACCTGTGATAATTTCATCATTCTCGATTGCTTCTTCGAGAATTTCCCATGCACGCAAACGGCGTGCTTTTTCGCGTGATAGGCGAGTTTCGCCAAAGCCATCTTCCACGCTTTCTAATGCAACTTCTACAACATCACCTGCTTTTACAGTGATCTCGCCTGCATCATTTTTAAATTCACCAGCGGGAATAACACCTTCTGATTTTAATCCTGCACTAACTGTAACAAAGTCAGGAGTAACTTCTACTACAGATGCATTGACTAGAGACCCTGGGGTCATCTCGATATACGTTAAGCTTTCTTCAAATAACTCTGCAAAACTTTCACTCATTTTGGTTTAAACCTAGTTTCTTTAAATGTCTACGATCCTGCACGAGACGGTAAGTTATATAAATCAAAACTCTTTACTAATACAGGATATAAAGAGCCTATCACTAAAATTGGCTATCAACTGATACATAGGACAGATGCATTAATCTAACCCTAAAATTTATTTCTTTTCAGCTACAAGAGACAAAACCTGCGCAACAACCTGCTCTATTGATAACTCACTAGTGTCAATAGTAACCGCATCAGAAGCCGCAACTAATGGCGCTTCCGCACGATTCATATCACGCGCATCTCGTTCTTGTATTTCAAGAATTAAGCCCGCTAGAGTAGCACTGACACCTTTTTCATTCAACTGATTAAATCGACGCTTTGCTCTTTCTTTTGCTGTTGCTGTTAAAAAAATCTTAGTTTGCGCATCGGGGAAGACAACGGTTCCCATATCTCTTCCGTCTGCAACTAAACCTGGTGATACTAGGTAATCCCTTTGTCGTTGCAACAATGCTTTGCGTACACCTGCATTAGCTGCTACCTTTGATGCCGCACAACCACAGTCTTCCGTACGAATAGCTTGCGTCACATCATCACCGTCTAAACGCACTTCGACGCCACTTTTACAGGGTAAAAATACTGCATTTAGTTTTTTAGCCAGCTCAGCCAAACGCGTGCCATCATCAAAAGGAATCTCTTTATTCTGTGCTACCACTGCAATTAAACGATACAAAGCGCCGCTATCGAGCAATTGCCAACCAAGTGTCTGTGCCACGCGCTTTGCTATCGTACCTTTACCAGAACCTGCAGGACCATCAATTGTTAGAACGGGATATTTATTCATAATATAAGTTTTCTAGCATTATTTTTGTTACAAGTAGGCGATTATACCCAGTATAGCTAAAACTTTAACTGTTATTTATGAACCTCATTCACTTATCAGTTGGGTGTTGATTTTTAATAATGTTCATGGTCTATACTATTGATCATCATCCTAAAAAATATCAAGAGGAAACGTCATGTCTGAAATTATAGAACAAAAAGCAAATAGTCTAATCATGCAGGTAAAAATTGATTTAAGTGGTCATAGTTTGATGGAGATTGAGAATCGTGTTTTAGATGCTTGCAATGAAGTGGGTTGTTTAGCCACAGAAAAGGCATTAGAAAAGTTTGATGCCGATGGCAGTCCCATTCAATTAGGTGCGCAAAAATCAACATCTCGTGATCAAAGTAACAAAGAAGACCAAACGCCTTATGGTGTGGTTGAAATAAAACGACATGTCTATCAAACCTCTCAAGGAGGAAAAATCTATTATCCTTTAGAAGACAAAGCCAATATTATCCAAGGAGCAACACCCAAGTTCGCTCAACAACTATCACATAAATACTCGACGATGAATGCCCCAACGGTTTGTCGTGATCTACTCGAAAATCACAACCGTAAAATTTCACATTATTATGTACAAGATGCAACAGAATGGGTGGATAGTATTGCTCAAGAAAAAGAAGAGCGGCTACCAATTTAAGGCAGAACAAGTAACGTCATGGCAAATAACCCGCACCCTTCGACAAGCTCAGGGAGCTAGCTTCCTGAGCTTGTCGAAGGGTGCGGGTGAATAGCAGAAACTGAACTGTCCCAGCTTAAATTGGTAGCCCAAAAGAAGAGCTGTAGGAATATGATACGCCCCCTTTAAACGAAGCGATCAATACTATTGTCATTAGTT
>DRMS01000092.1 GCA_011322515.1 Leucothrix mucor | reverse complement strand
TGATGACATGGTACGGAAGCCTTATAAAGTCTACAAAAAACACGTCAGAATCAGACAGTCAGCCCGTTATTTTTAATACTCATCCTATTGCTGATCATTGGGAGCAATATAGATCCCATTATCCTAAAAATATCAATCAAATCGTCATAACAAATACCCAGCTATTAAAGCAAAGTACTGATTATTATTTTACAGTTAATTCAAATATAAGCTTTATGCTAAAAAATAAAACGCATACAGACTCATTCAAAGAGTTGTTTGTTTTTAGTGATTCTATTTTAAAACAATCTATAAATTCTTCTTACCCAATTAAAAGTGTTCAATTAGAAGAAAGACAAGAGAAATCAACTTCCAATAGAACAGGCTATAAGCAAAAACACTATAAAGTACGTGAGTTTGCCTATGCATGGTTAAGTCATATTGAAGGCATAACAACTTTAGATTCTGTGATGAATGTAGAGGCTTGGATAGATAAAGCGACTTACTTACTAGAGATTGGAGCTGATAAATCAAAAGGATCTGTCAGCAGTATATTGAAAAAACGAAAAACATTATTAGCAAAAGGAGGGCATTTATTACGTTCTTTAGAGGTAAAGAAAGCGGATTCAAAAGAGTCTTTTATTCTAGAGCTAATATTGGAATGGAAAGGTGAAAATGCTGAAGGTACACCCGTTATTGCAAAAATTAAACAAGAGTTGAAAATTCATATTAAAGCCGATAAGTCTTGGGAAGTAGTCAATATTAAAGAAAAACACTTACTACCTATTATTGCTCCGTGGATGGGATTATTATGTTAATAAATAGACAGAACATTATGGTTAAAACAGTATTTTATTTTGGGCTTATTTTTTCTACGAGTCTATCTAATATAGCGTTTGCAGATGATGCTACTTTGCCTATTATTAGTGGAGTGGGGGGTAACTTCACCGCACTCAATGGTGAAGGAAAAGTAGTAGCGTTAAATGATTACAAGGGCAAGGTCGTGGTATTAGCCTTTGGCTATACAAACTGTGCCGATATTTGCCCCTTTACCTTAGGCTATTTGAAACAACTCTATAAAAAATTATCCCCAGAAGAGAAAAAAGAAACCCGTATAATTTTTGTTACGATTGATCCTAAGTACGATACGCCAGAGCATCTAAATGCATTTGTTACCTTCTTTAATAAAGATTTTATCGGTTTATCAGGTACGCAAGAGCAAATTGATAAAATAGTTTCACTCTATCAAGCAGAGTACCACACACTTTCTGATAATACTGAAATCGAAACTAAAGATATTCGCCGTGTTACACCCCGTAAAACAGATGATGATAAAGAAAAAGCTTCACTCTTTAGTCATACCGTCACCCTCTATGTGATAGGAAAAAAAGGACGTACACGTAGCTTAGAATATACAGGCACACCTAAAGATGAATTTGCGACTAAAATAAGAAGCTTAATTAATGAGAATACCTTAGCTAATAATAAAGCTGAAATTACAACAGAGCAACTACGCGTTATATTACCGCCCAATGTTGCAAGCAGTACCTCTATCTATGGCATTATCAAAAATACAGGCAATGCCCCAGATACGCTTATCAATGTCAGCTCTAATGCTGGAATGGTTATGTTGCACAAAACTGATATTAAACAAGGTATGGCGCAAATGAATCATGTGGATCAGTTTGTATTAGATGCAGGTGAGTCACTCATATTAAAACCAATGTCATACCACCTTATGATGATGAATATAGATCATAAAATGATAAAAAAAGAGGCTAAAATTATATTGTCTTTGGAGTTTGAAAAAGCAGGGAAACTAAAATTTAAAGTACCTGTGGTAGAGAAGCAAGGAAGTTTCCCATAGACTGTGCGCTTAGGGGGCTTGCAAGGGAACAACGCTTAGCCTGCATTGTTCCCTTGTCTATGAAAATCTCATCAAGCTATTTACGTGTTTATTTTCTTGGAGTAGCCTAAACTAATAATTCTACTAATGCTTTTCCTGCATTTGATAAAGTGCGTTCTTCATGTACAACAATCCCCAGTTCACGGTGTATTTCTAAGCCCTTAATTGGCACTTCAATCACATCATCACCGAGCATGGCGCGTGGTAATGCGCTCCAGCCCAGTCCGATAGACACCATCATACGGATGGTTTCTAGATAATTTGTTTCCAATACAATCTTTAAAGCTCCTTGTTTACGAATAATCGGCTTCTCAATGACGGTGCGGGTATAGGTTCCTACAGCAGGAAGAATGGCACTATAGTGTGCTAACTCATCTAAGGTTACACTTTTTTTTCCCGCAAGTTGATGATTGGGAGCGACGGTGATGACTAAGGAATCGTCCCAGAGTGGTGTCAATTTTAGTTTTTTGGGAGGATTTAAGGGGAGGGTGACAACGCCTAATTCATAATTACCTTTTTCAATTTCTTGGCAAGCGTTTTCTGAGTCCATAAAGGCAATATCAAACTGTACTTGTGGATACTGTTGCGCATACCTTTTAAGCGTGCTAGGTAATCGTCGTAGACCAATATGATGTGAGGTGACCAAGGATAAATGTCCGCTAATTTCACCCCTTAAATCATTAATAACCTGATGTGATTGATGGAAATTTTGCTTAATGCGTTGTGCGATAGGGTAAAGTGCTTTGCCTGCCTCATTAAGAATAACATTATGTCCAATACGATCAAATAATGAGGCGCCCAAATCCCGTTCTAATAGAGCAATGCGCTTGCTAACCGCAGGTTGGGTGATATAGAGAAGCTTGGCTGCACGAGAAAAAGAAGACTGGTCAGCAACGGCTAGGAAGGCGATATAGTTTTTAAGATCCATTTGATAGGGTTAAATCACGCAATATACTGAAATATAATTGATTAATAATACCTTCTACAAAAAGATAATTAATCCTGAGAGCGCACGAAGAAATTGAAGAAAAACACTGTTTATCTATTATTATTTCGTGCTTTTTCTGGTTAAAAAACACTTAAACTGCGTAACATCAGTTAATTGAGTATGCTGAAAACGGCTACCAACTTAAGGCGGGACAAGTAACGTCATGGTAAATAATCCGCACCCTTCGACAAGCTCAGGGAACTAGCCCTTCGGTAGACTCAGGACACCGCTTCCTGAGCTTGTCGAAGGGTGTGGGTGAATAGCAGAAACATGAACTGTCCCACCTTAAACTGGTAGTCCTGAAAACTATTGGTTTTTAACAACTTCATTCGATGCCATTTTTGATAAGCAATGGGCAAGTTTCCCTACAAATACTAGGGTAAAAATCATCAATCCATAAATGTACATCAATCCCAAGATTTTTCATATGACCATATTTATCCTGGCCATCTGTTAGGTAGATAGTAATATTGCGTGCTTCTAAAACAGATTTTATTTCAGTGATGTTTTCTTTGTCGGGTGCGCGTAGGCTACAGATAAAAGGTGTGTAGCCCGCTTTTTGAAATTTTTTGATGAGATCAATAAAAAAGACGGGGTCAGCACTAACCGTATTATCCCAGTCAATCGCAATATATTTTGAGTTTGGATTATCGAGCAATACATAAACATCAATTAAAAATTCATTGTAAAATTCAACTAGATAGTCGCCCCTGTCTTCGAGCGCCGCTTCAATTAATTGATAAGCAGGTACTTTCTGGTT
>DRMS01000091.1 GCA_011322515.1 Leucothrix mucor | reverse complement strand
TGTTGAAATATACCGAGCAAGAAGGCTGCCGTTTTTCCTGTACCTGTTTGCGCCTGACCTGCAACGTCTTTTCCTTGTAAAGTAAGCGGTAGGGTTTCAGCTTGAATGGGAGTGCAATATTCAAAGCCAGTAGCTTCGATAGCAGATTGAATTTCAGGAAGTAGAGAAAAATCAGCGAACCTGACATCGCTTAAATGAGTAGTATCCATGCCTAGAGCTTAACATGATAAAGCAATATTTTCTGTAGCAATCATGCAATTAATGGCTTGAGTTTCACTTCTATTCCTCATCTGTTAAAACTAACCGCTTGAGGCGCATACTGTTTATATTTGATTATTTAAAGTACTTAATTCCACGCTCTGTTAATTAATTTTATACAAAAACATGGATGACTTGTTATGAAAAAAACAACTATCATGCTTAGACTATTATTGAGCTTAAGTTTCTTTTTACTGCTTGGCAATAGTCAAGCAGCACCCATTGTTATTGATGGGAATTTATCCGACTGGTCTGAAAGTGACCGCTTGGAGGTACCGCCGAGAACACCTGTGGCTGGTTTTGAGCTTTATGGTCGTTATGAGAATAATAGCTATAAAATAGCGTTGCATAATATAAATGGTTCTATCGGTACTAGCTCAACTTTCTGGTTAAATACAGATCAAGACGCAACAACAGGTTATTTGATTTGGGGATTTGCAAGCGGTGCAGAATACAATATTAATATTGCAACCGATGGTAAACCTTATTTATACACAGGCGCTGATGGTGAAACGCAGGTCGCAGGCCCGCTTGATCATGTGATTACTTCTGATGGTGCTTCGGGCTCTATTATAGAAATAAATCTCCCTGAAACATTAATCAATTCTCCTCCAAATGAAGGAATTAATATGTTAGTGGATGTTAATAATTCCACTTTCTTACCTACCAGTTACTGGCCACATAATAATAACTATATAATCCATAAAGCCCCTTTATCTCAACAGGGAAAAATTCAAATTGATGGTGATAAGTCTGATTGGAATAATAGTGATAGACTAGATCTTGGATCTCATAATTCTGTCAATGATGCTGAGTTATATGGTCGCTATGAAGATGGCAAATATAAAATTTTATTACATCACTTTACTCAGAATATTGGAGAAAATAGCACAATTTGGCTAAATACAGATCAGAATGCATCAACAGGTCATCAACTTTGGGGGTTTGTAGGCGGTGCTGAATTTAATATTAATATTTATTCCAATGGAAAACCTTATCTCTATACTGGCAATGCCAGTCAAATTTATGTAGCAGGTCCATTAAACTATGCAAAAGTTAGTGATAATAGTGGAGGCTCTATACTGGAGCTTGAAGTCCCTGAGTCATTAATTGGTACACCAGATGGAGAAGGAATTAACCTTCTTGTGGATGTAAATGATAATATTTTCATGCCACGCTCTTACTCTCCTAGTAGTAATAATTACATACTTCCCCGCTTTCCTAATAAAGCGCCCATCGGGATTGTTTATTCAAAAACGACAGAAGGTCACTTCTTTAATAAAAAAGCTTATGCGCAATTATTTATGAGCGTACAGGCGCAAGCGATGATGGCGGGTCTACCGTTTGATTTACTAAATGAAGATGATCTTTTAGATATTAGCAAGATAAAGGACTATAAAACCTTGGTTTTCCCTTCTTTTTCCAATGTTAAAGCATCCCAACTAAGTGCTATTGAACAAACACTGAGTCTTGCTGTTAATCAATACAATATCGGAATTATCACTGCTGGAAACTTCCTTACTAACGATGAAACAGGCGCCGCATTAGCAGGTGACTCCTACTCACGAATGAAATCCTTTATGGGGGTCACACGTACCTCTGGCGCAGGTCCCGTTGATATTGCTTATAAAATTGCTAATACAAATCATCCTATTACTAGTGGCGAGTATAGCTCTGGCGAAGTGATTAAGAATTATGATGGTATCTGGACTGATTATTTTTCTGCAACTGGAAGCTACAATAGTAGCACTATTGCAACACAAGTAGTGGATGGCGAAACGCATAATGCATTAATCACCACTGACCATGGTGGGCGACATGCTCACTTTGCCACAGTTGCTCATATGACCGATGTCAATTTACTTTGGTCAACGATGCAATGGAGTGTGTTTGGCAATAAGGCACCTGCATCGTTACAAATGAGTCGCCATAAAGCTATTTTCATATCACGCAACGATATGGATCAGAGTATGTTCAGTGATGAAGTTGCTCAAGTGAATGGTGAATTATTAACTATCTTGCAAATGTGGAAGACTAATTATGATTTTGTTGGTTCTTACTATATTAACCTAGGTAATAATCCTTCCAATCAAGAGGAAACAGATTGGAGCTACTCAGGACCGCTCTATCAAAACTATATGGCATTAGGGAATGAAATTGGAACGCATTCTTATACACATCCACATGACACGAACCTAATAAGCGATGCTGCTATTCGCTTTGAGTTTAAAGATTCTCGCACTATCATTGAGCAGCAACTAGGATTAACCAATCTTGGTGCCGCAGTGCCTGGTATGCCAGAAGGATTACATGCATCAACTGAAATACTTCAGTATGTTGACTATTTATCGGGTGGATATTCTGCAGTTGGTGCAGGTTATACCAATGCAATGGGGTTTCTTGATCCTTCCTATAGCAAAGTTTATCTAAGCCCCAATATGTCATTTGACTTTACTTTAATCGGCTTTCAACACTTAACTGCGGCACAAGCAAAACAAGTCTGGTTTAATGAGTTTGATGCCTTGGTAGCACATAATAATCAGGCATTTATTCACTGGCCTTGGCATGATTATGGTCCAAATGATACGGATAATGCAGGCTATTCGCTTGATATGTTTGACTCATTAATTAGTAAAGCACATCAATTTGGCTCTGAGTTTATTACAGGTAAAGATTTTGCGGACAGAATCAAAGTGTTTGGTAACGCTGGTATCTCAATATCACAACAAGGCAATACCATTATCGGTAAAGTAAGTGCAAGTAACAGCGGTCAGTTTGCATTAAAAGTTGCAAAAGGCAACTCAATTAAATCAGTAGACAATTGGTATGCCTATGATGATAAGCAGGTATTTCTTGATAATGATGGTGGTAATTACACCATTCACCTAGGAGGTACACCCGATGCTGTCACACATATCTCAGCACTTCCTAGTCGTAGCAAGCTAATCGCGGCAAGTGGTGATGGAACAGACTTGCAATTTACTTTTAAAGGTAAAGGCAAGGTAAAAGTTGCGCTGAAGTGTAATCCATCCAGTATCAATGTTAGTGGTGGAAGTAATAGCTATACCTCTACTGGCTCCTCTGCAATCAATATCAACTTTAATAATGATATTCAACATGCCGAGACGATTGTGGATATTAGTTGTAATTAAGACCTATAGACATTCATTTATTAAATTTCCGCACCCTTCGACTCCGCTCAGGGAGCTATACCCTGAGCGGAGTCGAAGGGTGCAATTATTTATGTGAAAAACTATAGGTTCTGTTGATATTTGGGACATCCTTCATATCCCAGTTGACACTTTACAGTTGTTTACTGAGTTAATGAAAATACAATCTCATAAAATATCAATATAAACCAACTGGTTATATTTGTTAAAAATAATCATTATTATTAACCCCTGCCCTTCATGTGTAAACTACTTTTCTATTTAGTGAAGGATGCCATATTTGGTTATATTTTTACTTTTTTTGGTCTGTTTTTTTTACTTCTACCAAGAAAAAAATAGGCGCATGGCAGGGCTATGCTCTTATTTTTTAACGCAAAGAGAAGAGAAAAAAAGGAAAAAGGGGAGATAACCATCAAATATCAACAGAGCCAAGATCACTAAAGTATGACCTTATCTATTTTCTTCTTCCTTTTATCTACAAACTACTCTCAAATAAGTCCCCTAAAAAGTATCTTCATGCTTCCTTACACAGTTTCACAGCACAGGAATGAGCAATGAC
>DRMS01000090.1 GCA_011322515.1 Leucothrix mucor | reverse complement strand
TACGTTGGGAGGATGTTTTTCAGCTTAATAATAATCAACTGCTATTAAATCCTAATCTAAACAATTTTGAGCAACGTACTCAAGCTGTCGATCCCATTATGCGACAGTTGCACGAAGAAGGCGTGATTCCCTCATGGGTTGAAGAGCCTTATGCGGTATCGCATCAATTTGATGAAAAGCCGCGAATGGCAGTGGAGCGTGCCGCAGCATCCTATTTGGGGGTTCGTAGTTATGGTATTCATATTAATGGGTTAGTGCAAAAAGCAGATGGTATTTACAACTGGGTTGCTGTACGTGCTAAAGCAAAACCATTTTGGCCTGGAAAATATGACCAAATGGTTGCAGGAGGGCAGGGCATTGGTATTAGTCTCATGGATAATGTGATCAAAGAATCAGCCGAGGAAGCCGATATTGCTGAGGATATTGCCAGCCAAGCGCAACAGCGTACTACCTTGCACTATTGTACCGCATCAAATCGTGGTATCAGTATGGATAGTCTGTTTAATTATGATCTCTGGCTACCAGAAGATTTTACCCCTGTGAATACCGATGGTGAGGTGGATGAATTTATCCTGATGCCACTAGAGCAACTGGCAGAGATTATTGATACCACTGATCAGTTTAAATCAAATTGTAATCTTGTTAATATCGACCTACTGATACGCTCTGGAGTTATTAGTGGCTCGCATCCTGAGTTTAAGGCGATGACAGATTTATTATATGCGCCAGCGGTAAGGCTTTAGCACTTAAAATTTACCGACAATGTAGCTCGTATGAAATTTACATATTCTGTTTAGGTTGCAGTCTGGCTACAACAGTGTGGTTTTGAGTTGAGCCCTATCCGAACGCTATAGCAATATAAAGGTAAATAATGTTTATAACTGATTTATCCATAAAAACAATTCCATTAATTCCTTGTGCTGAAGAACAGTTAAAGGAAATTCTTAAAAAGAAACCAAAACTAATTAAAAATTGGATAAAGACGTCAGGTTTTAAAGGCAAAAAAGGTGAGTTTTGCCTAGTTCCAAATAAAAAAGGGGAGATAGCGCAGGTTCTCTTTGGCGTGCCTAAGGAAATTGAATATCGCTGGGTTTTATCCAAACTGGCTGAAAAATTGCCGCAAGGCAATTATCATTTGCAAGCTGATTGGACTAAAGATCAGCAACAGCAAGCAGCAATAGGCTGGGGGTTAGCATGTTATCAGTTTGAACGTTATAAACAAGCAGAGCGTATTGCACCTTGTTTATTATTGGAGAAAAAATCAAAGCGTATTAACGCCTTTGTTAGTGCCTTTAAGTTGGTGCGAGATTTAGTCAATACACCCGCCGCTGATATGATGCCACAAGATTTAGCAAGCATCGCTAAAGATTTATCTAAAACCTTTAATGCCAAGTTTAAGCAAATTAAAGGTGATAACTTACTGAATAAAAATTACCCTAGTCTTCATGTGGTAGGGCGAGCAAGCAAGCATGAACCACGTTTGATTCATTTAACATGGGGGGATAAGTCGCATCCCAAGGTAAGTTTAGTGGGTAAGGGGGTTTGTTTTGATACAGGTGGGTTGGATCTAAAACCTGCACAGTTTATGCGCTTTATGAAAAAGGATATGGGCGGTGCAGCGCATGTATTGGGCATGGCGCAATTAATAATGACGCTGGAGTTACCAATTCGTATGGAAGTTTTGCTTGCTGCTGCCGATAATGCCATTTCTGATGATGCTTTTCGCCCAGGGGATGTTCTGCAAACACGCGCAGGAAAAACGGTGGAAATAGACAATACCGATGCTGAAGGGCGCTTGGTTTTATGTGATGCACTGACTAAAGCTGGTGAGAGTAACCCTGATTTAATTATTGATTTCGCAACATTAACGGGTGCAGCTCGCGTTGCTGTTGGTACAGAAATACCTGCATTTTTTACCAATAATGCGTCACTGACTGAGGAGATCAATCAGGCATCGGCTCAAGCCGATGAGCTGGTATGGCAGCTACCAATGCATAAGCCATACCGCACTTATTTAGACAGTGATATAGCGGATTTATTAAACAGTTCACCACAGGGCTACGGTGGCGCAATTACAGCAGCTTTATATTTAAACGAATTTATAGATGAAAACACACACTGGGCGCATTTCGATATGATGGCATGGAATAATCGTCATCGTCCAGGTCGACCAAAAGGGGGAGAAGCAATGGGATTATTAGCCGTTTTCCAGTTATTGGAAAATAGATATGTTAGTTAAGTGTCTTTCTGGCTGATGAAAAAAATATCAGCGATTGTCATTGTACTACTTTTATTACTGTTAGCGGTAACGGTAAACTATTCCTATTCACTAAGAAGCACGCCGAATGCGTTAGTCAATGGCGCTCGCTATGAGCCTGCCTCATGTTGGTTTAAACCTTCTTATTTTCCCCAAGGCTTGCAACCCAATGCATGGTTGTTTGGCTTTAAAATCAAGCGTATTGAATGCGGCTATCTAAACACTAGAAAAGAGCAGGGGGCATCACCGTTTCGCCTGCCAGTGGTGATTGTGCGGGATTCTTTATGGCGAAATAGCAAACATCCCATACTTAATCTTTCTGGCGGACCGGGCGCATCAGCGTGGCTTGATCAGGCTTCTATCAATAATTTCTGGCTACCAACCATTGATAAAAATAATTGGCAACATGATATCGTTTTATACGACTCAAGGGGAACAGGTCTAAGCCAGCCATCGCTACATTGTAATAATTTTTTTCAGGATTCCTTGAAGATTTTATCACGCAATTTAACACCTGAAAAAGAAGCAAAAGTAGAGTACTCCATGCTACAACAATGTTATCAGCGGCTTGTAGAAGATAAAACGAAATTAAGCGCATTGCGCCACCTTGGTACCATCAGGAGCGCTAATGATGTAGCCGATTTGGCAAGCTTGTTGAGGGTTGATGCATGGCATCTATACGGTACTTCTTATGGGACACGTTTGGCATTAGAAGTAGCTCGTACTTATCCTGATCACGTGGCTTCAATGATATTGGACTCAGTCTATCCACAAGAAATAGACGGCGAAGAAACCATGCCAGACCTTTATCTTGATGCGGTAGAGCGGATGATAAAAGCCTGTGAAGAGGAACCAACCTGTGCATTGCAATATTCAGAGCTACATAAAAAACTCTATACCATTCTGCGGCGCTTGCGAGACAAACCTATTACCTTGACGTTAGAGTATAACAGGCAGCCCGTTATATTTGTAATGACTCCCTCACGGTTTTTTTCGCTGCTCTATGATGCAGGCTATGATATTAATAGTGTCGTTACAGTGCCTAATGTTATTCAATCACTGTATGCTGATAACCGCGCCGCGCTGCGTTATCTGGCACAAGATTCGCTAAATATAATGCTCGATGAAACCTTTAGCAATCCTGTCTACATGGAGGTCGAGTGCAATGAAAATGAAATAAAAAACAGGCAGAGCTATATTGCTAATATTAATAAAAAATATTTGTATTATCCCACGCTAAGGCGTTGGCAATTAGCCACCATTAAAGACGATTTTTGTAATATCTGGGGGAAAGAAGAAAGTAGTGCTAGTTTTCATCAGCCCGTGGTATCCGATAAGCCAACGTTAATTTTAGCGGGTCAACTCGATAGCGCAACACCTGCGCAATGGAGTAAAGCCGTTGCCGCGCGCCTTCCCAACAGCGAATACCACCAGTTTCAAGCATCAGGTCATGCCGTTTTATACAATGTGTCTTGTGCAAAAGATATAGTGAGGCGCTTTCTTAACTCTGATGAAAATTACCCAGAAGGCTGTCAATCAGATAATCCTTATACGGATGGGCAACGGGCAGTGTGGAAAACACCTGATGTTGGGGATATATTTTAGTTGAGTACGCTTTAATCAATTAATTTTACAAATGATAATTAATTAGTTTTACTTATTAATGCTTTATTTATCATTTTGTTAGTTGTTTTCACTGTGTTCCTTGCATTAGTTGAAGAGCAAAAAACAGTTGAATGAAAATTTTCACTATTCGTTTTGTCAACTAAAAAAAGATAATATATATACTAGTTTAGGCTTGAGGTTTGGCTAGTATTAAGTGTATATTCAGCCTACAAAATAATTGTCTATCGGGTGAGTTGCTTTTGGGGTTGTTTATTTAGTGATCGGCGACTTAACCAGACGAAAAATTTATAACCAATGAGTCACTTGCATAAAATTAGCTAAAAACTAATCATTTTTGCAGGCTATATTTACAGACGGTATTGACATATAGCGCTTTAAAATAATTTAAAATACTAGATGTAGTTATTTTTCTGTAAGCAAATAGTTATGCAAGTGCCCTCAACGATCTTACTGCTTTAGTGATGTAGCATTTGGGTTTGCTTTTTTCATAATTTAAGATCGTATTTATCATATCTAGGTGGTTGAACAAAAATGTCAATGCTAGAAGCATATTTACCGATACTGATTTTTTTAGGGATCGGTTTTGGACTTGCAGCAGTTATGCTGATATTAGGCGCTTTGCTGGGTAAGAATAATCCTGATGAAGCGAAAAATTCTCCTTTTGAATGTGGCTTTGAAGCATTTGATGATGCGCGCATGAAGTTTGATGTACGTTACTATTTAGTCGCCATTCTCTTTATTATTTTCGATCTGGAAATAGCCTTCCTTTTTCCATGGGCAATTGTTCTGAATAAAATTGGTATTTTTGGCTTGGTTTCAATGGGTATTTTCTTGGGAATTCTTATTATTGGATTTATCTATGAGTGGAAAAAAGGAGCGTTAGAGTGGGAGTAGAAAGTAAAGGACTTCAGGAGTCTGGATTCTTAGCCACTTCTGCGGATAAAGTTATTAACTGGGCGCGTACTGGCTCCCTTTGGCCAATGACGTTTGGTTTGGCATGTTGTGCAGTTGAGATGATGCAGGCGGGTGCGTCGCGCTATGATATGGATCGCTTTGGCATCCTATTTCGTCCTAGTCCACGTCAATCTGACTTGATTATTGTTGCAGGTACATTGACTAATAAAATGGCACCTGCATTACGCAAAGTTTATGACCAAATGGCTGAACCACGCTGGGTAGTCTCAATGGGTTCATGTGCGAATGGTGGTGGTTATTATCACTATTCTTATGCGGTGGTACGCGGTTGTGATCGCGTTATCCCTGTTGATGTCTATATCCCTGGTTGCCCTCCTACAGCAGAGGCGTTGCTCTATGGCTTGATTCAATTGCAGAATAAAATCAAGCGTAGTAATACATTTGCACGCAAGGTGGAAGCTTAAAATGAGTAATTCAGTTTCTGATTTGCAAGCATTGCAAACTACCATAAACGATGCCTTGGGTGATGTGATTCAACATTCGCAGATTGCCTTTAAAGAATTGAATATCGAAATTGCAGCGGATGACCTTCTAAACGTAGCAACGGCATTACGTGATCAGCATGGCTTTGAAATGTTGATTGATCTTTGCGGTGTTGATTATCTAACCTATGGTGAGTCAGAGTGGGATGCCGAGGCGTCCAGCTTTAGTCGCGGTGTTAAACGCAAAAGTGATGATCTATTTGATTTTGATCAGAAATCTGCAACGGCTAGCTATGATGGCAAACGCTATGCAGTCGTTATCCACTTGCTTTCAGTCAAGAATAATAATCGCCTACGCCTTAAAATTTATTGTGATGATAATGATATGCCAACGGTAGCCTCATTAACAGATGTATGGAGTGGTGTGAACTGGTTTGAGCGTGAAGCATTTGATCTTTACGGTATTTTATTTACGAATCATCCTGATTTACGGCGTATTTTAACGGATTATGGCTTTGTAGGTCACCCCTTTAGAAAGGATTTTCCCTTGGAAGGGCAGGTTGAAATGCGCTATGACGATGAGACAAAACGTGTCATTTATGAGCCCGTTTCTATCGAACCTCGTGTTTGTACACCGCGTATTATTCGCGCAACAACAGCATCGGAGGCGAATGATTAATGCCTGAAATTCGCAACTACACTTTAAACTTTGGTCCCGCTCATCCCGCAGCGCATGGTGTATTACGCCTTGTACTAGAAATGGATGGCGAAGTGATTGAACGCGCTGATCCACATATTGGTTTACTCCATCGTGGCACAGAGAAATTAGCGGAAAGTAAGATCTATAACCACTCGATTGGTTATATGGATCGTCTCGACTATGTATCGATGATGTGTAATGAGCACGCCTATGTGATGGCAATCGAAAAGCTGATGGATGTCGATGTACCTATCCGAGCTCAGTATATTCGCGTCATGTTTGATGAAATTACCCGTATTCTTAACCATCTATTATGGATTGGTGCTCATGCGCTGGACGTTGGCGCAATGACCATGTTCCTCTATGCCTTTCGTGAACGTGAAGACTTAATGGATGTTTACGAAGCTGTTTCAGGTGCGCGCTTACATGCAACCTATTATCGTCCAGGTGGTGTCTATCGTGATTTGCCCGATACTATGCCAATGTTTGAAAAATCACGTTGGTATAGCGAAGCAGATGTTACCCGCTTAAATAAAAATCGTGGTGGAACCGTTCTTGATTTTATTGAAGATTTTACGGTACGTTTTCCTAAGTATGTGGATGAATATGAAACATTGCTAACAGATAACCGCATCTGGAAACAGCGTTTAGTTGATATTGGTATTGTGTCGCCAGAACGCGCATTGCAGTTGGGTTTAACAGGTGCAATGCTACGTGGTTCGGGGGTAGAATGGGATTTGCGCAAAAAGCAACCTTATGAAGTCTACGATAAAATAGATTTCGATATACCCGTGGGAACCAATGGTGATAGCTATGACCGCTATTTAGTACGCATTGAAGAGATGCGTCAATCCAATAAAATTATCAAGCAATGTGTGGATTGGCTGAATAAAAACCCAGGTCCAGTGATTTCAAATGATAGTAAAGTTGCGTTGCCTAAACGTACTGCGATGAAGTCGGATATGGAAGCACTAATTCATCACTTTAAAATAGCAACAGAAGGTTATTGTTTACCAGAAGGTGAGGCGTATGCGGCGATTGAACATCCTAAAGGTGAATTTGGGTGTTATATCGTGTCTGATGGGGCGAATAAACCCTATCGTTTAAAAATTCGCGCCCCTGGTTTCGCACATATGTCAGCGATGGATGAGCTAACCAAAGGTCATATGTTGGCAGATGTTGTCACCATTATTGGAACGATGGATATTGTATTTGGTGAGGTGGATCGATGAGTGAAACCAAGGTGGAAACGGTCAAAATACAGGATATGAGAAATGCATCAAAAGATGCAGCGGCTCTATTAACGCAGCACGAACGCGATGATATTGATGCATGGTTAACACGTTATCCTGAAGATAAATCACAGTCAGCATTATTAGCCGCTTTACGTGCGGTGATGCATGAAGATCATTATGTCTCCAGAGAGAAAATGGACGCAGTAGCAGCGTATCTTGGCTTGCCCAATATAGCCGTTTATGAAGTTGCTAGTTTCTACTCCATGTTTGAGTTGGATGAGAAGTCTGCAGGACGGCACAGTATTTCTGTCTGTACCAATGTTTCTTGTATGCTAAATGGCTCAGATGAAATTGTGAGTTATATAGAATCAAAGCTTGGTATTAAAATGGGTGAAACAACTTCAGATGGAAAGTTCTTCTTTAAAGTAGAGGAGGAGTGTTTAGCCGCTTGTTGTGGTGCGCCCATGATGCAAGTGGATCATGTTTATTATGAAGGTCTTACGCTCGAAAGGGTGGATGAGATTTTGGATGGGTTGGAGTAAGGGCGATGGTTGATCAAGTTTGCTTCATAACAAAAAAATACGGTGATGAGGCGCATACATTAGAGAGCTACCTTAAAGAAGGTGGCTATGAAATGTGGCAGAAAATAATTAAAGAAGAAACCAGCCCTGATGATGTTATTGAGATTGTTAAAACATCGGGTCTGCGTGGACGTGGTGGGGCAGGTTTTCCCACAGGGCTAAAGTGGAGTTTTATGCCACGCAAAATGCCAGGGCAAAAATATATTGTTTGCAACTCAGATGAGTCTGAACCTGGTACCTGTAAAGACCGCGATATTTTACGTTTTAATCCACATGCTTTAGTTGAAGGGATGGCAATTGCAGGTTACTGCATTGGTGCCACCGTAGGTTATAACTATATGCGTGGCGAGTTTATGGATGAACCCTTTATTCGTTTTGAGCAGGCTGTCAAAGAAGCTTATGAAGCAGGGTATTTAGGTGAAAATATTCAAGACACTGGGGTTGATTTTGATTTGTATGGCTCGCTTGGTGCTGGAGCCTATATTTGTGGTGAAGAAACTGCTTTATTAGAATCTTTAGAAGGCAAAAAAGGACAGCCACGCTTTAAGCCGCCATTTCCAGCCAGTTATGGTTTATATGGTCGTCCAACCACCATTAATAACACTGAAACACTTTCTTCCATCCCTGTTATTTTGCGTCGAGGTGGTGAGTGGTTTAGAGATTTGGGGGTTGAAAACTCAGGTGGTGAAAAGCTATTTTCCATGTCAGGTCATTTAAACAACCCCGGTAATTTTGAAATACCCATGGGAACACCGTTTAGTGAGTTGTTAGAAATAGCGGGTGGTGTACGCAATGGCAATAAACTCAAAGCCATTATCCCAGGTGGTTCATCTGTTCCTGTTGTACCTGCCGATGTGGCAATGAAACTAACGATGGATTACGACACGATTCAAAAAGCGGGATCTTATTTAGGCTCAGGAGCAGTGATGGTGATTGATGAGACCACTGATATGGTGAAATTATTACGCCGTATTTCGCGCTTCTACTTTTCAGAGTCCTGCGGTCAATGTACGCCTTGTCGTGAAGGAACAGGTTGGCTATACCGCATTTTGACTCGCATTATTGATGGCAAAGGTACAATGGAAGATATTGATAACTTGAGTGATATTGCCCATAAAATTGAAGGTCGTACCATTTGTGCGCTAGGTGAAGCATCAGCAATGCCTGTGTGGAGTTTTGTAGAGCACTTTAGAGAAGAGTTTGTTTATTACGTTGAGCATGGTTGCTCAATGGTAAAGTCAGGATAATCAGATGAGTGAAAAGTTAATCACAATCGAAATCAATGCTAAAAAGCTTGAGGTTAAGCCTGACGCGATGTTAATTGAGGCTGCTGATGATGCAGGTATTCATATACCACGTTTTTGCTACCACAAAAAACTATCAATTGCGGCAAATTGTCGCATGTGCTTGGTTGAAGTTGAAAATGCACCAAAGCCAATGCCCGCTTGTGCAACGCCTGTTAATGATGGCATGAAAGCGTGGACACGTTCTAAAGATGCGTTAGCGGCACAAAAAGATAATATGGAGTTTTTACTGATTAATCATCCACTTGATTGTCCTATTTGTGATCAAGGTGGTGAGTGTGAACTGCAAGACTTAGCGGTTAGTACAGGCGGTAGCTCATCCAGCTTCCAAGAAATGAAGCGAGTAGTTGTTGATAAAGATATTGGTTCATTAATTGCGACTGAAATGACTCGCTGTATTCAATGTACTCGTTGTATTCGCTTTGGTGAAGAAATTGCAGGAATGCGTGAGATGGGCGCGACAGGGCGCGGTGATCGAATGGAAGTCGGGACATTTGTAGAAAAAAGCCTAACCTCTGAATTATCTGGCAATATTATTGATATTTGCCCCGTTGGTGCGCTAACCGATAAGCCTTCACGCTATACAGCACGTCCTTGGGATGTAGTGCAAACAGCTTCAATTGCCTCGCATGATAGTGTTGGTTCTAGTATCAATTTGCATACCTATAAGAATAAATTAATCCGCGTGGTTGCAGGTGAAAATGATGCAATCAATGAGTGCTGGATTTCTGATCGTGACCGCTTTAGCTATCAAGGGGTTTACGCAGAGGATCGTTTGCAAACGCCGATGATCAAAAAAGAGGGTGTTTGGAAAAAAATTGATTGGGCAGGTGCGCTGGACTCAGTGGCAGAACTAATTAATGCCATTGATAATGATCAGATTGGAGCTTTAGTTTCACCACGAGCAACCATTGAAGAGCAGTATTTATTACAAAAATTATTACGTGGAGTAGGGGTTAATAATATTGATCATCGTCTACGCCAAAGCGATTTTTATGATCAAGAGTTAGCGCCATTAGCTCCAACACTTGGGGTTAGTATTGCTGATTTAGAACAGCAAAATGCCGTTTTATTGGTTGGCTCTAATATTCGTAAAGAGCAACCGCTATTGAATCATCGTTTGCGCAAAGCCACTCTAAAGGGCGCGCAGATTATGACGGTTAATCCACGCGAGTATGAATTTAATTATGATACTGCATTTCAGTTAACAGGCAATGCAACTAGAATGCTGGAAAGGCTGGCAGGTATTGCTTTAGCCAGTGGTGATATTCCAGTGGCTTTGAATGATTTGGTTGAAGGCATAGAGCCAAGTGATGCTGAAAAGCAAATAGCAGACAATTTGAAGCAAGCTGAAAATGCGCTGGTTGTGACGGGTAATTTAGCCGTTTCGCATCCACAGTATTCCGTTTTGCGCGCTTTATCATTGACGATTGCTGAAAATACAGGCGCAAAATGTGGTTCATTAGTCGAGTCCGCTAACAGTGCAGGCGCATGGCTTGCAGGTGCTATACCACATCGTCAAGCGGCTGGTGAGAAAATTGATAAAGCAGGTAAAAGTGTTGGTGAAATGCTATCCGTTGCTTTAAAGATGGTTATCTTGTTAGATGTAGAACCAGAGTTTGATTGTGAAGATCCACAACAAGCAATATCAGCAATGAATAAGGCAGAATGTGTGGTTGCTATTACGCCCTATGCTAGTGAGTCGCTTAAATCCTATGCGGATATATTATTACCATCGGCAAGTTTTGCAGAAACCTCAGGGTCATTTGTTAATGCGGAAGGCAGTTGGCAAAGTTTCACAGGCGCAGTGCCACCGTTGGGTGATGCGCGTCCTGCGTGGAAGGTTTTACGTGTACTAGGAAATGTTCTAGAAGTCGATGGTTTTGACTATGTGTCATCACAACAAGTACGTGATGAGTTACAGCAAGCAATCAATGCGGTTGGTGATGGCGATAAGGCTGGGACAGAGCTAATGCAGCTTTACCAAAGGCAAAAAGTTGGTAATGGCTTGCAGAGAATTTCTGAAGTTGCCCTGTACTGTACTGATTCATTAGTTAGAAGAGCCTCCGCTCTACATAATAGTGATAATGACGAAGCAACGGTGCGATTGCATCTCAATGATGCTGAAAGATTGGGTTTGCAGACAGGTGCAGACATTAGCATACAGCAAGATAATGCAACCGCTTCGGCAAAAGTCATTGTTGATAGTATGGTTCCAGAAGGATGTGTTTTGATTCCAGAGGGGACAGAGTTATCCGCTGGTTTAGGTGCTTCTTATGGGTCGATTAAGGTTAGTGTGGTTTAGATTCAGATCAGAAAGTGGGCTACCAACTTAAGGCGGGACAAGTAAAGCCATAGCAAACAACCCATACCCTTCGACAAGCTCAGGGAACTAGCCCTTCGGTAGACTCAGGACACCGCTTCCTGAGCTTGTCGGAGGGTATGGGTGAATAGCAGAAACATGAACTGTCCCGCCTTAAACTGGCAGCCAGAAAGTGCATAAAGGAAATAAAGAAAAGATAAATTATACTCTCGCAGAGTATGTTAAGAAAAGGCAAGGTTATTTCTTTGCATCCTTAGCGTCTTTGCGGGAGATAGTGTGTTTAAAAACGTAGTTTTTGTTATTAAAACAAAAACATTTACAGAGAGTTATTTATTTTGGATAGTTTAATCGCAATTTGGGAAAGTGTGCCAGAAGCTTTGCGGATCGTTATTGTGATTCTGCTAAAGATTATTGCTATCTTACTTCCTGTCATTATAGCAGTAGCGTACACCACCTTTGCAGAACGCAAAATTATTGGTTATATGCAAGTGCGTTGTGGTCCAAACCGAGTTGGACCAAAGGGCTGGTTGCAACCCATCGCTGATGTTGTAAAGCTAATGTTTAAGGAGATCATTGCGCCGACTAAGGCAAATAAAGCAGTCTTCTTTATTGCTCCTATGTTGGCATTGGCACCCGCTTTAGCAGTATGGGCTGTGGTTCCTTTTTGGGAGGGAGGGGTACTATCCGACATTAATGCGGGGCTATTATTTGTATTAGCGATTACCTCGCTTGATGTTTTTGGTATTATCCTTGCAGGTTGGGCATCCAATTCAAAATATGCAATTTTAAGCTCCATGCGGGTTGGCGCACAGGTTGTTGCTTATGAAATCGCAATGGGTTTTGCGTTAGTTGGTGTTTTAATGGCAGCAGGAAGCTTGAACTTAAGTGATATTGTGAACGCACAATCTGGTGGTATTCAAAACTGGTTTATGTGGCCTTTGTGTGGCTTGTTAGTCGTTTATTTTATATCAGGTGTGGCAGAAACGAACCGTGCACCCTTTGATGTGGCAGAAGGGGAATCAGAAATCGTTGCAGGTTTCCATGTTGAATATTCAGGGATGGCATTTGCGCTCTTTTTCCTTGCTGAATATGCAAGTATGCTGTTGATTTCAGTGCTAACGGTTTTATTATTTCTTGGGGGCTGGTTATCTCCCTTTGGGAATCTATTTGCTGATATTCCAGTGCTAGGCTCTATTTTAGGGGATGGCATACACTGGTTGTTTATGAAAGCCTTTTTCTTCCTCGTTTTGTATCTATGGTTTAGAGCAACCTTTCCACGCTATCGCTATGATCAAATTATGCGCTTGGGTTGGAAAATTTTAATCCCTGTTACATTAGTTTGGATATTTGGTGAAGGCATCGCCATAGGTCTAGGATGGGAGCCGTGGAAATGATTGCATCAATTAAACATTTTATAAAAACCTTTACGCTGTTTGAGTTACTACAGGGTTTAAGTATTACAGGTAAGTATTTCTTTAAGCGTAAGATTACGATTCAATATCCTGAGCAAAAGACCCCAATGTCACCACGTTTTCGTGGACACCATGCATTGCGTCGTTACCCTAATGGTGAAGAGCGTTGTATAGCCTGTCGATTATGTGAAGCTGCGTGTCCAGCTTTAGCGATCACTATTGACTCAGAAGAGCGCGGTGATGGATCACGTCGAACAACTCGATATGATATTGATATGTTTAAGTGTATCTATTGTGGCTTTTGTGAAGAAGCTTGTCCTGTTGATGCCATCGTAGAAACGCATATTTTTGAATATCACTTTGAAGAACGTGGCGATCATGTAAAAACAAAAGAAGTGTTACTCGCTTTTGGTGATAAATATGAAACAGAAATTGCAAAGAGTAAAGAAGCTGACGCGCCTTACCGATAAAGTCTGACTGATAGAGATTATATAAATGACATTTGAGCTATTCATCTTTTATATGTTTGCAACGGTAACCGTTGTCTCCGCCATAGGCGTGGTGACGATGCGTAATCCCGTTTATGCAGCATTGTTTTTAATATTGGCGTTCTTTACTAGTGCAGCAACTTGGATTTTACTGGAAGCTGAGTTTTTAGGGGTTGTGCTGGTATTAGTTTATGTTGGTGCTGTCATGGTGCTTTTTCTATTTGTTATTATGATGCTGGATATTAATATTGATCCTTTGCGCGAAGGTTTTATTCGCTATTTGCCTGTTGGGATTTTGGTTGCGATCACCGTTGCTGCTGAAATTATTATAGTCGTAAGTTCCGATGTCTTTATAATGGCAATTCCTGACCCCATGCCACTTGAATATAGCAATACCAAAGCGTTGGGTGAGATTCTTTATACTGAATATGTTTATCCTTTTGAGCTGGCTGCGGTTATTCTGGTTGTGGCAATTATTGCTGCTATTTCCTTAACTATGCGTAAGCGTGGCGGTATTACCAAACATCAAAATCCTGCTGATCAGATTCGCACTAAAAATAGCGATCGTTTACGCATCATTAAAATGAAAACAGAGGAGAAACTGTAAATGATCCCATTATCGCACTTTCTCATATTAGGTGGTTTGCTGTTCTCAATTAGTATTGCTGGCATCTTCTTAAATCGTAAAAACATGATTATCCTGCTGATGTGTATCGAACTGATGCTATTGGCAGTGAATATGAATTTTATTGCTTTTTCACACTATCTAGGTGATATGGCAGGACAGGTTTTTGTGTTCTTTATTCTTACCGTTGCCGCAGCTGAAGCCGCTATTGGACTAGCAATACTGGTGGTTCTATTTAGAAATCGTCGCACGATTAATGTGCAAGAACTTGATCAAATGAAGGGGTAATGACTATGGAATTTATCTATCTTGCCATTCCGCTTGCTGCTTTGATTGGGTCGATGATTGCAGGTTTTTGGGGTGCTAAAATTGGTCGTAAAGGTGCGCATACTGCCACCCTTGCGGGGGTTGGTATTGCTTTCTTGCTATCGGCCGTTGTTTTTATCCATATTGCCTTGGGTGGTAATACCTATAATGGCTCCGTTTATACATGGATGGAAATTGAAGGGGTAAAATTTGAAATAGGTTTTCTAATCGATAACCTGACCGCAATGATGATGGTTGTGGTTACCTTTGTGTCATTGATGGTGCATATTTATACCATTGGCTATATGTCAGATGATGAGCATAACTGGCCAAAGAGCAGTAAAGCAGGTGCGAATAGTTATCAGCGCTTCTTTAGCTATATCTCTCTCTTTACCTTTTCCATGCTGATGCTGGTTATGTCGAATAACTTTATGCAGTTATTCTTTGGCTGGGAAGCCGTGGGTTTAGTGTCTTATCTCTTGATTGGCTTCTGGTCAACACGCGATACCGCTATCTTTGCCAATATGAAAGCCTTTTTAGTCAATAGAGTCGGCGACTTCGGATTTCTATTAGGAATTGCTGCAATTTATGCTTATACAGGGTCATTGGATTATGTAGAGGTTTTTAAATACTTACCAAAGATTGAAGATACCCTTATTACACTGATTCCAGAGCAAGAATGGTCGTTGATGACGGTGATTGCGATTTCATTATTTATTGGTGCAATGGGTAAATCAGCACAAGTTCCTCTGCATGTCTGGCTTCCTGATTCAATGGAAGGTCCGACTCCTATCTCCGCATTGATTCACGCCGCAACGATGGTCACCGCAGGTATCTTTATGGTATCGCGTATGTCACCTATTTTTGAATTGTCCGATACAGCATTGAATTTCATACTGGTGATTGGTGCAACCACCGCCTTCTTTATGGGGCTGATTGGCATCGTACAAAATGATATTAAACGCGTTGTTGCATATTCAACCTTATCACAACTTGGTTATATGACCGTTGCGTTAGGTGCATCCGCTTATAGCGCAGGTGTATTTCATTTAATGACACATGCTTTCTTTAAAGCATTACTGTTTTTGGCAGCAGGCTCGGTGATTATTGCCATGCACCATGAGCAGGATATTCGCAAAATGGGTGGTTTAAAGAAATATATGCCGATTACTTATTGGACCTCATTGATAGGTTCACTGGCATTGATTGGATTCCCCTTCTTCTCAGGCTTTTTCTCTAAAGATATGATTATTGAAGCGGTGCATCATTCAGAGCTAGGTGCAGCAGGTTATGCCTATGTGATGGTGTTATTGGGTGTATTTGTTACCGCTTTTTATAGTTTCAGAATGTTCTTTCTCGTCTTCCACGGTAAAGAGCGTATGGATGATCATACCAAGGCGCATTTAAAGGAATCTCCGCAGGTTGTTACGATTCCGCTTATTGCATTGGCAATTCCATCGGTACTAGCAGGTTATTTTGTTTATCCAATGGTCGCGGGTGACTTCTTTAATGGCGTGATGACTGTTGGTGATTCACATCATGCGATTGCCGAATTGAAAGAAAGCTATCATGGAATATTTGGTTTTGTCTTGCACGGTATTATGCAACCTCCCTTCTGGTTGGCAATGGCAGGTTTGGGCAGTGCTTGGTATATCTACATGAAAAATCAATCAATTGCAGATTTTTTCTATAATAAATTCCGTTGGCTTCATACGTTACTAGATAAAAAATATTATGCGGATGATGTTAATCAGGCAGTATTAGCAGGGGGCGCATTAGGCTTGGGTACAGCATTATTTAAAGCAGGAGATCGCTTTGTGATTGATACGGTGGTTGTCAATGGTTCGGCAAAAGTGGTTGGTTGGTTTTCAGGAGTCATACGTCATATTCAGACGGGTTATTTATATCACTATGCTTTTGCAATGATTATTGGCGTCTTGTTTATTGTGAGTTGGTTGGTATTTGGGGTGAAGCATGTTTGATGGATATTTGCTAAGCGTCTTAGTATGGTTGCCCATTATTGGCGGAATCCTTGTTTTATTTTCTCCAGATAAAATGGTGGCACGTCCGCTAGCTCTTGTGGTGAGTGTGCTGACCTTCCTTATCAGTCTTTTACTCTGGACAGGATTCAATGCCGAAGGTCATGCAATGCAATTTGTAGAGCTAGTGCCATGGATAGAACCTTTCAAGATTAACTATCATTTGGCAGTAGATGGAATCTCCATGCCATTAGTCCTCTTGAACACCTTTACCACTGTATTGATCGTTATTGCAGGTTGGGACGTTATTCAGAAAAAGCCAAGTCACTATATGGCAGCTTTCCTGATTATGGCAGGTATTATTAATGGTGTATTTGCGGCTCAGGATGCCATGCTATTTTATGTGTTCTTTGAAGCGATGCTAATCCCTATGTTTATAGTGATTGGTATTTGGGGCGGCGATAATCGTGTTTACGCAACGATGAAGTTCTTCCTCTATACCTTCTTTGGCTCTGTTTTTATGCTGATTAGCTTGATTTATATGTATTCGCAAGGCGGAAGCTTTGCGATTGCAGATTTGCAGGAGCTAAAACTTGGCATGACACCACAGATTCTTATTTTCCTGTCATTTTTAATCGCATTTGGTGTCAAGGTTCCCATGTGGCCTGTCCATACTTGGTTGCCTGATGCGCACGTACAAGCACCTACAGGTGGTTCGGTTGTACTAGCGGCTATCATGTTGAAAATTGGTGGCTATGGTTTCTTACGTTTTAGTCTGCCAATGGTGCCAGATGCAGCGCAAGAGCTAGCTTGGCTGGTTGTTTTTATGTCGCTGGTAGCGATTGTTTATATTGGCTTTATCGCTTTAGTGCAGACGGATATGAAAAAGTTGGTTGCTTATTCATCGATTGCACATATGGGATTTGTTACCTTAGGTTTCTTCCTAATCTATCCCATCATGGCAAATAATGCAGGTGATGCTAATGGCTCCGCACTTGCTATACAGGGTGGCATGGTACAAATGATGTCTCACGGCTTTATCTCAGGCGCAATGTTCCTTAGTATTGGTGTCTTATATGACCGCATGCACACACGGGAAATCTCAGCTTATGGTGGTGTAGTGAATAGAATGCCAATCTTTGGTGCTTTCTTTATCTTATTCGCGATGGCAAATACAGGGTTACCAGGAACATCAGGGTTTGTGGGTGAATTTATGGTGATTCTAGCCAGTTTCAAAGCCAGTTTCTGGATTGCCTTCCTAGCCGCAACCACCCTGATAGTGGGTGCAGCGTATACGCTTTGGTTGGTTAAACGAGTCATCTTAGGTGATATAGCCAACGAAAATGTTGGTGCGCTAAGTGATTTAAATAGACGTGAATTCTTTATGATGGCAGTACTTGCTATCGCGGTGATTGCTTTAGGCTTATGGCCAGAGCCATTAACTCATGTCATGTCAGATACAATTGATCATATTATTCAGCAAGCAACCACTTCTAAGTTGCTCACGCCATAGGTATAAAAATGTCAGGATATTTATCAGAAATTGCACCAGCCTATCCAGAAATATTTTTGCTGGTAGCGACTTGTGCTGTGTTATTAGTTGATCTTTTTGTTGATGATGAGAACCGTATAGTCACTTATATTATTGCGCAGCTCAGCTTGGCAATGACAGCATGGATGGTGTATAGCGGAGCGGATAGTTCCACCGTAATCACAACTTTTAATGATATGTTTATAGCCGATCCAATGGCACGCGTGCTTAAAATTTCTGTGCTTTTAATTACAATGGCAGTATTTGCCTATTCACGCCCCTATTTAAAAGACCGTAATATGTTTAAAGGAGAGTTATTCACCTTAGGACTCTTTGCGGTACTTGGCATGATGGTGATGATTTCAGCGCAGACCCTATTGCTCGTTTATTTGGGCTTAGAGCTATTATCACTTAGTCTCTATGCAATGGTTGCCTTTAGACGGGATAACGGTGTTGCCTCTGAAGCGGCGATGAAATATTTTGTGCTCGGTGCAATCGCATCAGGTATGTTGCTCTATGGTATGTCTATTATCTATGGTCTAAGCGGCAGTCTTAATCTGCATACTATTGCGACAAACCTCGCCATGCAAGATTCATTAATGAGCAATATCGGTTTATTACTGGGTCTTTCCTTTATTTTAATTGGGCTAGGCTTTAAGTTAGGTGTTGTACCGTTTCATATGTGGATTCCTGATGTTTATCATGGCGCGCCAACAGCGATTACCATGTTTTTGGGTGCTGCGCCGAAAATTGCAGTCTTCGCAATGATTTTGCGCTTATTAGTAGAAGCTTTAGGTGGCATGTCGGATGGATGGCAACAGATACTTATTTTACTTGCCGCATTATCACTCTTTGTTGGTAATGTTATCGCGATAGCACAGACTAATCTAAAGCGCATGTTGGCCTATTCAACCATTTCACATATGGGATTTGTTGCGATGGGGGTTCTTGCTGCAAATGAAGCGGGCTATGCGGCATCTATGTTTTATATGATTACCTATGCGATTATTTCAATGGGTGGGTTTGCGGTTATTATCTTCCTTAGTAGTAAACAGTCAGAAGCCGATGAATTAGCGGATCTTAAAGGTTTAGGTGCTCGTCATCCTTGGATTGCTTTTATGATGCTACTGTTTTTATTTTCAATGGCAGGTGTGCCACCAACGGTTGGTTTCTATGCAAAACTATCCGTTATTCAGGCCGTTGTTAGCGTAGACTTAGTATGGTTAGCAGTTTTTGCAGTCGTTATGTCTGTTATAGGGGCTTATTATTATCTGCGAGCAATTAAAATAATGTATTTTGATGAGGCTGAAAAATCATTAACACCTTCGCAAGCTAGCTTTGAGTTTGGGGCTTTACTCAGCATTAATGGTTTGGCAGTTTTGGCTTTGGGGATATTGCCAGGTGGTTTAATGGCTATTTGTGTTAGTTCTATACAAGCTATTTTCTAAATTCCAGAAAAAAATATCAAATTTTTAGATGGTTTAAAAAATTGGGTGATTAACAATATTAACGGTAGGTATGGCTTTAAGTATTCGTCGTATCTTTCTAATATTTAAGCTATAAGTGAAATTTAACTGGGTGTTGTTTATGCTTGGTTTATATAAAAAAAATAAAACCAGTCACAAACCTATAATGCGAGTCTGCCCTCGAAAGGTTGCCCATTGAGCGGATATGAACTATTCTTACATGCAATTTACTAGTCAGTAAAATGGCATGTATGTCTACCACCAACTATATTGATAGAGTTCTGCTTAAATTTTTTGTTACTAGAACTTATTAAGATAAATACTAATAAACAAGGGATTGGAATTATAATTTCAATTCTGCATCCTTAGCAAATATAATTAATTTAGGAGTTACAAATGCTGAAAAAACGTCATGCTTCAGTTGCGTTATTATCACTACTGATACCTGTTATGGGTATTGCCGAGGATAGGATTGACGCTACCGCTACCTTGCCTGATGCAAAACCAGGTGAATGTTATGCGAAGGTTATTGTCCCTGCTAAGTTTGAAGTTAAGCCTGAAAAAGTCTTAGTAAAACCAGAGTCAGAGACAGTTGAAATTATTCCTGCGACTTATGACTCTTCAGATAAAAAAGTTTTAATAAAAGAAGCCGCTAAAAAGTTAGTTGCTGTCCCTGCTGTTTACAAGACTGAGACTAAAGAAATTGAGATTTCTCCAGCACGTAATGAATGGGTTACTCATCTCGGTAGACGTGGGATACCAGCGAGTCCAGCATTACTAGCAGCTGCAAAAACAAATGGTATTGATCTGGAGAATACGTCAGTTGGTCAGTGTTTTGCTGAGTATTATATTCCTGCAAAATTTGAGAGCAAAGAAAAAGAAGTTCTTGTTAAAGAAGAAGCAGAAGAGATTAAAATTGCTACCGCTCAGTTTGATAAAGTGGATACCGTCGAAACGGTCAAAGAAGCTTCTAAAAAGAAGGTGTTGATTAAGGCCGAGTATGAAGTAATTGAAGAGAAAATTGAGATTGAGCCAGCTAAAGCAGTGTGGAAAAAAGGTTCAGGCCCAATTTCACGTATCGACAATAGTACTGGCGATATTATGTGTTTAGTTCAAGTACCTGCTAAATATAAAACTATCAAAAAGACGGTGCTAAAGACACCAGCAAAAATTGATAGTGTAGAAATTCCCGCTGTTACCAAAGCATTCTCTGTTAGTAAATTGGTTAGTGATGCAACCTCTGACAGGGTTAAAATTCCTGCGGTTTATAAGAAAGTTAGTATTACAACAAAAGTTGAAGATGCTAAATTTATTTGGCGCGGTGCAAAAGTTGGCGGCGATGGAAAAGCAACGGGTAATCAAATTTGTCTAAAAGGTATTCCTGCTCAGAAGAAAATTCTTAATAAGCAAATTGTTGATGTAGCGGCAACGGTTAAAGAAGAAGTTATCCCAGCAGAATACAAGACCATTAAGGTAAGAAAAGTTGCTACTGAAGCAGAAGAGAGACGTACTAAAATTGCTGCACTTTATAAAACCATTGAAAAGCGTTCAAAAATATCAAAAGAACGTTTGGAATGGCGTCGTATTTTATGTCAGACAAATATGAATGCTGATGTCAACAAACGTATTCAACAAGCTCTTAAAGATGCAGGTGTGTATAACGGACCGATTGATGGAAGTATTGGTGGTGGCACATTAAAAGCGGTTGAAAAGTACCAAAGAGAGAAAAACTTACCAACAGGTGGTTTAACGATTCAGGTGCTTGAGTCTCTGGGTGTCAGTGGCATGAAGTAAGTAATTTCAGATTGTCTTGGAAGTACTTTTGTACTGAAAACAAGAAATGATATTAAAAAAGGTCGCTTTGTGCGACCTTTTTTAATGGAAGAGAATAATAATACTTTTGCTAATATAGAAAGGTTATCCTCTCTGTGGTTTCCTATAAGACTGCGCTTAGCAAGGAAGTTCCAAGCAATGATT
>DRMS01000089.1 GCA_011322515.1 Leucothrix mucor | reverse complement strand
TATATATTTAAAATATATAAGGAAGTTTCAAGTAATGAATTTACCTATATTACGCTGATTTTTTGTTCCTGATGGCTACCAACTTAAGGTGGGACAAGTAAAGTCATAGCAAACAACCCGCACCCTTAGACAAGCTCAGGGAACTAGCTTCCTGAGCTTGTCCAAGGGTGCGGGTGAATAAGCAGAAACATTAACTATCCCGCCTTAAATTGGTAGCCTTCCTGATTGGAGCATCTCAAAAGGCGCATAGTGCTCTACGCAACGATTGAGATGATTCAAGCAAGGGCAAAAGGGCAAGTAAGATGGGTAAAATCATTGCTTGGAACTTCCTAAATATAGGCTATCCGTTTAAGGCGGGACTGTTGATGTTTCTGCTATTCACTCGCAACCTGCACTACTCCAACTTACCGCATTTAATTAAAGACTCCTTAAGTCGGCATGCAATGCGATTAATAAATTTTTAGGCGTAGTCATACCTAATAATTTATTGTCATTATCTACCACAGGTAAGTGATGTATGCCTTTCTCGTAAAAGATAGGAAATAAATCCAATATATGTTGATCGGGATGTACAGTAATTACCTCTTTATTCATTAAATGCCCTGCGTATTCAGGCTTGTCTGTCTCTGTACTTTTAGAGCGTTTTAAAAAATTCTCGAAGCGTATTTTCAATGGTTCGATAGTAGGTGTTTTTACCTGATTTAAAAAATCAGAAATTGTTATAATACCTTGAATTCTATTGTGTTTATCAACAATTGGAATACTACGTATTTTATGCTTTGCCATGAGCATCCATAAATCTTCTACATTATCACCATATTCTGCTTTAACGACACTGCGTGTCATAATGTCGCCAATTAAAACCTCTCCCATGCGTTGACGACGGGCATGGGCAGCTGAAAGGTTGAAAATTCGCCCAAGATTATCATTCGATATATCCACAAACTCACCCATTTCTTTCAACGCATATTTAATATTTTCACGACTAATACTGAGTGATGCTTGTATTTTATCATCTCCTAATGACTTGTTTTTTTCTTCTCGATACGCTTTGAGTGTATTAGGGTAATAACGACCTGGCAATAAATTATTGATAAATAATGCGAATACCAGCATGACAAAAACATTTAAGGCAACAGGGGTGACTAAATAGGCATATCCCAAATCGTGCACTGCCGAGCTTCCTACCACAGCAGATAAGGCAGTTGCACCACCTGGGGGGTGCAAGCAACTCGTCACATACATCACAAAAATAGCTAGGGATACCGCAAGAGCAGAAGCAATGAGCATATCTGGCACTAATTTAGCCACAGTTATGCCTATAAAACCTGACAATAAATGTCCGCCAACAAAAGACCATGGTTGAGATAAAGGACCTAAAGGAACAGCAAATAGTAAGACAGCTGATGCTCCCATTGATGCCACTATCCATGGGGTATCTTCCGTAAGGAGAAAAAAGCTACTACTAAATAAAACTAAGCTAATAGCGAGTAAAGAAGCAAAACCTGAAAGCATCTTTTCTTTTAAAGAAGTCGTATTAGCAGGTGGCGTAAAGAGGCGAAGAAATGTATTCATAATGATTGAGCTATCTCTTTGATGATGTGATGTTATGAGTTTATCTTAACTACCTTATAATTGTTATGGATATGCTAAGAAACCTCTGATTAAATCGGGACAATTTTAGCATTGATAAAGCAGCTTATGACTTGATCAGAGACTCCCTATAGTGGCAATGTATAGTTTTTCACATAAATAATTGCACCCTTCGACTCCGCTCAGGGTACAGCTCCCTGAGCGGAGTCGAAGGGTGCGGAGTCGAAGGGTGCGGAAATTTAATAAATGAATGTCTATATCACTGTTATTTTTATGATTTTTTTTACCTTATTTCTACGCACGTTAGGATGGGGTGTAGTTAGGAGGTTTCAAATAATGAGGCTCAAAAAAGAAATCCTTTTCCCTCCAGACCAACCAAGAGGCAAATAAAATCAATAACAAAGTTTGAATGATTTTACTATCGGGGTCTGTTGCAAATATTTCATTAAAGTACCCTGCTGTTATATGAAAAATAATAGGAATGATAATATTCCTTCCCGTTTTGTAGTAAAGCCAATTCATAATTATCACAAAGGGAAATATGCTAACTAAAAAATTAACACCATGCAGCCAGCCTGTTTCAATAATATTACTTTGATAATAATGGTTGATAGATGAAAGAGGGATATGCCAAATTCCCCAAAATAAAGCAAAAACTAACGAAGTATTCAGAAGATTAAATTTATTGCGTAATGCATCGGTAGCATAAGAATGCCATGCTAGTTCCTCAATAATAGGAGCAACAATCAATAAAAATAGTACAGGGAAAACACCCGATGAAAAAGTGTAACTTCCTGTTATCACAAACTGAGAAGCACTATAGCCAAATAATAAAGAGATTGCTTGAGCAAACAAAATGCTAAAAGGCATTAAACACAACGCTAAT
>DRMS01000088.1 GCA_011322515.1 Leucothrix mucor | reverse complement strand
TTGACACTTCAACACATACAAAGATTAAAGACTTAACGGTGAGCGGTGCATCAATCAATGACATCATTATGCAATCACATACTAGCTTTACCGATGCAAATGGCGACTTCTTTTATGCCTTTGCTTCTAATAATGGCTTCTTTTACGAAGTTAACCTTGAAACACTTGAAGTATCACGTACCTTAGATACAGGGGGTACGCCAGTACAAGGGTGTTTTACTTATTTGCAGTAAATCAACAACCCGACCATTTTCTTCTGGTCGGTTCCGTAAACTCCACCGACCCTATTATACTCAACCATGTTATTATTAGTTTAGTTGTGACATAGCGAACATTAGCTGTGTGATTCTCGTCGTTTGAATCACACGCTAGCGCTTTTTTGCTGCACCAAAACAACACACATTCCCTTGTGGATCAAAAATAATATGGCAGTTAATTTCTAATTGTTTTTTAAGGCGTTTACGCGCCCGTTGAATCCTCGACTTTGCGCCCGTAAGGGATAAGCGCTTCTGTTTTGCATAGTCTGCTTGTGGCAAACCATCCAAATCACAACGCTGGATTATGTCTTGATCATCAAGTGATAAGTTTTTTAAGGCAAAGGGTAAGCAGGTCGATAGATTGCTCACAGGGGCGGATTCCTCGCTACTGGCTTCAAACTGATCATCAATGGGCGCATGGTCTTTATAGGTGCGTTGAAAATCAACTAATTGATTGCGGGTGACACGAAATAACCATGCGCGGGAATTATCTAAGTGACAAAAACGACTCCCCTCTGCTAATGCCTTGATAAACACATCTTGCAATATGTCTTCGGTTTGTGAATGATCATTGATACGCGAAGCGATAAAGCCGCGCAATTCTTGCTCGTAACGCAACCAAGCGGTGGTAACACAATTTTTCATCCGACTAACAGCAAGACTGCCCACTAGCGGTACTAGAACAACAGGCTTGCCCATTACTCGACGCTTTATCTTTTTCCTCTGCGTTTTCTAGGGCTGATTTTTCATCAAATGCACTATCTAACTTTTGTGCCGCTTCATCTCGAATATGGCGCGCAATTTCAATTGCTGTTTGGATTTGTGATTCCGCAATCCCCATCTGTCGCAGTTTATCCAGTTGACACAAGCCCATATCAGGATGTTTAGATGCGATTCCTGAGGCCAAAGAAATCAGTGCGATAATGGATGAGTGTAAGGGTGGATTATTGTCTGGCATTGTTATCTCCTTAAAAATAGATGCTACTCGTTTCTCAAAGCATTATTATATTCACCAAAACATATATAGTGCAATTTATTTTAGGTTATTTTTATTAAACAAGAATGCAAGGTATACTTTTGTGATGCAATTAACACAATTCACCAAAATACTATCGGATGAAACACGCTTGCGGATTTTGATGCTACTCACGCAAGGGCAGGAGCTTTGTGTCTGTCAATTAACCGCCGTATTAAACCTGTCACAACCCAAAATCTCCCGTCATCTCGCCATTATGCGCGAAGCTAAGTTATTACAAGATCGTAAAGCGGGTTTATGGGTGTTTTATCGCTTAAATAGTGAAATTCCTGATTGGATTTTGGAAGTATTTAAATCATTACATGAAGCCGCACTTTCTCAACAACCTTTCGAAACAGATCATCAACTAATAGCTTCTCCTCGCATTAAGCAATTAGCCAACTGTAGTGATTAAATAATTTCAGCTACTCTCTTTTTTGAATAAAAAACAACTTTTTATATCAACACTGAATCCAATGGATAAAATGGCTACCAGTTTAAGGCGGGACAGTTAATGTTTCTGCCTACTCACCCGCACCCTTCGACAAGCTCAGGAAGCTAGTTCCCTGTGCTTGTCGAAGGTGCGGGTTGTTTGCTATAGCTTTTCACATAAATATTGCCTCCCCCCTTCGACTCCGTTTAGGGTACAGCTCCCTGAGCTTGTCGAAGGGGGCGGAAATTTAATAAATGAATGTCTATATGACTTTACTTGTCCCGCCTTAGGTTGGTAGCCGAATCTGTTATCAACAGGAGACTTTCTCATAATTTAACAAATAACATTATTTCAATGCTAGACGAATCTGCGTAGCCTGTGGTATTTCTCTTTTAATCCCCAATTCTAAAATAGAGGGATCAGAGATAATCTCAAGCTGCTGCTTTGCACGTGTAATCCCTGTATAAATCAATTGGCGTGTTAATACAGGGGTGTCTTCTGTTGGCAAAATCATTAAAACACGTTCAAATTCTGAGCCTTGGCTTTTATGAATGGTCATTATCCATGCCGTTTCATGTTGTGGTAGGCGTACAGGGGAGAAGGCTTTGATGCCATCATTGGTTTTAAACCAGACTTGTGCTTGCCCATTTTTAATGAGGGTAATGCCAATATCACCATTGAATAACCCCGTGCTATAACTGTTTTCAGTGATCATAATCGGGCGACCGTGATACCAGCGCTTGCCTGTGTAGAGTTGCTTTTGCTGTGAAAATTGCTGTTCTAATTTTTGATTTAGATAGGTGCTGCCGTTCATGCCTTTGCGTAATGCGCTAAGGATACGAAATTGATTAAATACTGCAAATAATTCCTGAATAGACGCATTTGATTTAAGTGCTTGAAGGTAATCTTGCCACGGTGAAAGAAGCTGGCTGATCGTGAGTTCTGTGGGGAGGATTAATTGAATATCACTAAAATCATGGCTTTCTAAACTGTTGAGTGCATCTTCTGTTTTGCCATAATTGACCGCAGAGGCTAATCTGCCTATGCCACTGTTTTGATCAAATCGCCAGCTTTTTAATAAGCAGATAATGTGATTATCAATAGGGGCTAGTTGTGTTTCTATTTGCTCTTTGCTGAGCGTGTCACCTGTCACTTCTTGTAAATAATGAGTAATCACTTCACTGCTTTGATTATCAGCAGTAACACATATATCGGTAAAAACAGAACCTGTTTCTACTGCGGCAAGTTGATCTTTATCACCCAATAAAATAATGCTCGCTTGTGGGGGAATCGCCTCAAATAGTTTGGTCATTAGGGCAAGGTCTATCATTGATG
>DRMS01000087.1 GCA_011322515.1 Leucothrix mucor | reverse complement strand
TTGGCTATGGCATTGTTCAGGCTAGCGCACCTGCTATTCTAAAAGGACATCATCCAACAGGGCGCACCGCCTTATGGTTGGCTCTTGCATTATCAGCAATTCCCGCAGGTATTGCGTTGGCAACACAATCTGAATGGAATATTACATCGGTGATTGTGACTGGACTGATGCTATTTGGTGTTGTTTTTGCTATTAATTCAGCGGTGCATTCTTACTTAATCCTAGCATATTCTGATCATGATAAAGTGTCTATGAATGTAGGATTTTACTATATGGCAAATGCAGGTGGGCGTTTAACAGGTACGGTGTTATCTGGCTTAGTCTATCAAACAGCGGGCTTAGTGGGTTGTCTGTGGGTTTCTAGTATTTTTATTGTATTAGCGACCGTTTTGTCGTACAAATTACCAGATCGATAGTCAATCCACTTAGTTTGACATGGAGCAAAACTTATTACCTGAAATGTGGTAACTGAACAATCATAGCCAACCGCAAGGGGAAAATCGTGAGATCAACCTAAGGAATGAGCACGAAATAACGTCCCGAAGTTCTAAAGCAGAATTTTTATTTCAGATTGGATGAACTCATGAGGCGCATAGTTACTCTACGCAACGAATGAGATCATCGAAGCTGGGGTAAAAAAGCAAGTTAGAGATCGGGACGTTTTTTTGTGATCGTTTATTATACAAGCCATCCAAATCACCTGTAATATAAGCGTTGAAATTTGACTTTGTAGAAGGCTCAATATGCATTCCCACGCTGGAGCGATAGGAACGAGGGCGCATAAACATACTTTAATAGTTTTTAAGGCTACCAGTTTAAGGCGGGACAGTTAATGTTTCTGCCTATTTACCCGCACCCTTCGACAAGCTCAGGAAGCGGTGTCCTGAATCTACCGAAGGGCTAGTTCTCTGAGCTTGTCGAAGGGTTCGGGTTGTTTGCTATGACTTTACTTGTCCCGCCTTCAGTTGGTAGCCGTTTTTAACGGCATAACATCAGTTTTCAAGATTACGTACAAACGTATATTCTCCAGAACCTGCTTTCATTCGATACAATACGGCGGGACGACCACTGCCTATCGCGCGTCTTTCTCCTGTATCTATCAATAATTCTGCTTGATCGATTCTTCGTCTAAAGGATTTTTTTTGAATGCTTTTTCCTAGCAATACTTCGTGTAACTGTTGTAATTCTGGCAGGGTGAATGTTTCAGGCAGAGCATACGCAGGAACAATAGAGTACAGTGCTTTTTGTTTTAGACGCTCCCGTGCGGTGCTAATAATATCATAATGATCGAACGCTAAGGTCATATCAGTGACTTCATCTAACAGTATCCATTTTGCATCTTCTACGGTTGATATTTGTGCTTCACACAGTTGATGAGCAATTAGCGCTGTGTAACAAACTGTCACTGACCAACTGCGTTTATCACGCTTTGCATTGCCGACCGTATAAAGTTGTTCAAGGTAAGGTGGTTTTACCCCTGTTTTTTCTTTGAGCTTACGTAATGCGGTTTGCTCTAATGTTTGATCCTTTTTTTGGTCGATAAACCCACCAGGTAACCCCCATAAGCCCTTGTCGGGATAATTAGAGCGTTTGACGAGTAATATTTTTAAGCGCGCTTCGTGGTAGGTGAATAAAACAGGGTCAACAGTCATAAGCGGTGCGTCGAATTCGCGTTTATTATAACGGGCAAGGAATTGTTCTTCATTATCAGGAGCTGGTGTAAACATAGTTTTTTAACCTATTTAAAAGCTAGCAACAAGGTATCTTTTGTTGTGCAGACTACCTCTTATCTCCAATTTACCCCGCTTTTATCTGTGATTCAATCTATTTGTGTCTAATCGACACTTTTATATTGACATAATATATGTCTATAAGACACTATGTGTAAAATCAACATAAAGACACAAAGGGAGAGAAATAATGTTCGGACTAAATTATTTTAAAGCAGATTCATCGACATTCGTGATTAAAACAGTAAAGGGAAAAGTTCGTCAAAAAGGAAAAGGTCTCAGTTTTTTCTACAATGCAGCGGTTTCATCTATCGCTACACTGCCTGCCAATGTACAGGAGACGCCGTTTATTTTTAATCTAAAAACGGCTGATTTCCAAGCCTTAACGGTGCAAGGGCAGTTGGCTTATCAAATAGCTGAACCCTTAAAAATGGCAGAGATGTTGAACTTTACGCTTAAAAAAGATGGGGTGAATTATGCCTCAGAAGATCCTTTAAAATTATCAGATCGGGTGATTCGTGTGGTGCAATCAATGGTGCAAAATAAGATTCAGAAAAGTACTTTGCGCGAGGCTTTAGTGAGTGCGCCAGCCTTAGTAGAGTTGATTCGTATGCAATTAGAGCAGGAAACATCATTGGCAGTGATGGGCATTGTGCCATTGGATATTTCGATTAGTGCCATTCAGCCATCAACAGAAACCGCGCGGGCATTAGAGGCCGAAGCGCGGGAAGAAATTCTCAAAGAAGCCGATGATGCAACCTACTCACGCCGTAAATCGGCAGTGGAACAAGAGCGCATGATTAAAGAAGCCGAGTTAGAAACGGATTTGTCGGTACAACAAAAAGAACAGGAGATAGAAGAATCTCGCATTGCCAACGAACGTACGCTGTTACGTGCGGAAATGGAAACAGAGCAAGAGCGTTTACAGGCAAAAATAGAGGCAGAAAACCAACGTAAAGCCTTGGTTCTGACCCGAGGTGAGAACAGCAAACAAGAGGCCGATGCCGAAGCGTATGCGATAGCCGAAAAAATGAAAGCCTTTAAAGAATTGCCTGTCGATAATCTTAAAGCAATGGCATTAGCGAATATGCAAGCAGATCAATTAATGGCAATGGCATTTGAGTCATTGGCACAAAATGCAGAGAAAATTGGTGAGCTAACCATATCGCCTGATCTATTTTCACAAATGGCGAAAAAAGTAGGTAGACAGCGATGAAAAAAGTGAGTCAAAAACGCTTTATTCTGGTGACGCGTAAAACCCGTCTGCAAGAATTGATTGAGCGTTTTAATACATGGCCTCAAGCTAAATTTTACCTAGAGCATAATGATATAGATGCGCAAGACTATTTAGATGAGCACGATACTTATCAAAAATGTCTAGTCGAAGCGGAGCGTGTTTTAAAACCATTAGGTCGATTTCAGCAGCTTGACCGTGTGTTATTGCCTAATTATCAATTTGGATCATCCGATATTGTCGTGGTAGTCGGGCAAGATGGTTTAGTGGCAAATACCTTGAAATACTTAAAAGGTCAACCTGTTATTGCGATTAATCCTGATCCTGCACGTTGGGACGGAAAATTATTACCCTTTGAAATTGCTCAGCTAAAAGAGGTGGTTATGGCAACGTTAGCCGATCGTATTAGCAGCAAAAGTATCACCTTTGCGGAGGCTACTACTAATGATGGACAGCGATTATTAGCCGTTAATGATTTATTTATTGGCCCGAAAACACATACCTCAGCCTATTACACGTTAAATTGGAATGGCGTTAGCGAGGCACAATCTTCCTCTGGGGTGATTATTTCAACAGGATTTGGCTCGACGGGATGGTTTCAATC
>DRMS01000086.1 GCA_011322515.1 Leucothrix mucor | reverse complement strand
CCGACTCATCAACAATACTCTGCAAGAGTGCAACAATATCATCTTCAACTTTTTTCCCATCCCCCAATAATTTTACACGGCGATAGGAAAGATAAACCACACCAGGCTCGTCATTTAACTCATAAATAGCAATGGTGAAAGGACACATAGAAACATTAGCAGGGTGTATTGCCGCCATTTTATGCGAGATCAGTGCGCTACAAAATTCAATTGCTTCTGATTTTTTAAAGATGTTTTTGTCAAAACCGATGTCTTTACCTGTACGGTTTAACATATCACTAATATGCAATGTACCGCTTACAATCATGCCACCATCAGTAATTGCCGTACGCACATTTTCATTAATATCATCAAAGGAAGTGCCTGCTTTAGTGATGACAATTGATGTAGGCGGAGCTGTTCTTTTGCTATCAAATACTTTGGTATCAGGCCCATCCATTTTAGTTGGTTTTAATTCAGTAGCCTTGTCGTCAGTTGGTACCGTTTTTTCTGCACAAGCTGTCGAGATAAGTAGAGAAGAGAATAAGATTAAGAGTAATTTTTTCATATAGGTAGCCCTAGCAGTGGGGTTAAAGGTTTACTGAGTGTAGCACAATAAATAAAAAACCAGCAAAAAGCTGGTTTTAAGGAAGTTTCAAGACAATTCCTGATTGGAGCATCTCAAGAGGGGCATAATTACTCTATACAACGATTGAGATGATTCAAGCAGGAGCAAAAGGGCAAGTAAGATGGATAGAATCATTGCTTGGAACTTCTTAATCATGGCGCTTTAATTAGGGCTAAAATATATAGATTAAACCGTCACAGCACCATTCGGTGTACCCAAGATCAATACATCCGCAGGGCGAGAGGCAAATAAACCAACCGTTACCACACCTGCAAGCTTATTGAAATCTGCTTCCATTTTTATCGGATTGCTTATTTCCATATTGTGTATGTCAATAATAATATTACCATTATCCGTGGTAAAACCTTCACGTAATACAGGCTTGCCGCCCATTTTTACAATTTCACGACCAATATAACTTTGCGCCATTGGGATCACTTCTACAGGTAATGGAAATTGACCTAGTGTATCAACTAATTTAGTCTCATCTGCAATACAAATAAATTTTTCACTGGCGGCTGCAACAATCTTCTCGCGGGTCAATGCACCGCCACCGCCTTTTATAAGGTGTAGCTCTTTATTTGACTCATCCGCACCATCAACATAAAGTGATAAAGCACCTGCATAGTTTAAATCTAAAACTGTAATACCATGTGCTTTTAAACGATCCGCACTAGCCACTGAGCTTGCTACCGTTGCATCAATTTTATGTTTTATTTCGGCTAATAAATCAATAAAATGATTAGCCGTCGAGCCTGTTCCTATGCCGACTACCATACCAGGCTCAATATATTCAATTGCCGCTGCCGCTGCCGCTTTTTTCATTTCATCTTGCGTCATTTTGTTTTTCTCCGTTTTTAAATTGCGCGTATAATACCTGAACTATTGCTTAACCTTAAAATTATTGACGTTTTTTCCTTGGGTATTATCCTAATTTTCACTAATAATGAGGTTATTGCTGTATATCAATGCGCTTCATCAGTGGCTTACCTTAACATCCCGTATAATCTAAACTCTCGATAAGGCACCTTGATGATCTTTATAATTAAATTAGGCTTACTTGGTTTGCTATGTCAAAATAGCATCCTTCTTTGACATTTTCTGTTGCTCTACTTCTATGATCGAATATTTCTTTATAATTATTGGCACCGTGTGGGTCAATAATATCGTGCTATCCCAGTTTTTGGGTTTATGCCCTTTTATGGGCGTGTCTCGTAAGCTAGAAACGGCGATTGGTATGGGCTTGGCGACAGTTTTTGTATTAACACTTTCATCGATTATGAGTTATCTCATTCATACCTATTTACTCCTGCCGAATGGTTTGGAATATCTACGCACGATTAGTTTTATCCTTGTCATAGCAGGTATTGTTGGTTTTACCGAATTGGTTGTGCATAAAACGAGTCCTTTATTACACAATGTTTTGGGTATTTATTTACCACTTATTACCACAAACTGCGCGGTATTAGGGGTTGCGCTACTCAATGTCCAAAAATCAAATGGTTTTATAGAATCAGGTTTGTATGGTTTTGGTTCTGCAATGGGCTTTACCTTAATTTTGGTCTTATTTGCCGCATTACGTGAACGCATTAACGCATCAGATGTGCCTGAGGTGTTTCAAGGAAGCGCTATTGCGATGATTACCGCAGGTTTAATGGCGTTGGCATTTATGGGCTTTACAGGCTTGATCAAAACATGACAGTAATGATTGAAATAATCTTGTCAGTGCTGGTCATCGTGGGGATAGCTGCCTTTTTTGGCTTGATCTTGGGCTATGCCTCAGTACGCTTTAAGGTTGAAGGCGATCCGATTACTGATAAAATTGATTCACTGTTACCACAGACGCAATGCGGTCAGTGCAGTTACGCAGGTTGTCGCCCTTATGCTGAGGCGATTGCCAAAGGTGAAAGTGGTATTAATCAATGTCCTCCAGGCGGTGAAGCGACTATTTTAGCCTTGGCTGATTTGCTGGGTATAGAGCCCGAGCCATTAAATGAAGAACTTACAGAAGCTTCAGATGTGCCTACCGTTGCCGTTATTATTGAAGATGAGTGCATTGGTTGCACGCTTTGTATTCAAGCTTGCCCTGTGGATGCCATTGTCGGCTCTGCTAAACATATGCACACGGTGATTGCATCCGAGTGTACAGGTTGTGTTTTATGTCTCCCCCCCTGCCCTGTGGATTGCATTGTAATGGAGCCGATTAAAACAACACCAAGCAACTGGAAGCACCCTGAGCCATATTCCGCATTACATAATATTGCGGTAAAAATTGAGACTAAAGAAGGAGTGCAAGCATGAAGTCTGAGCGCAAAATCTGGACGTTTCATGGCGGTGTACACCCTGAGTTTAATAAAGAACAATCCACTACCTGCCCTATTAGCACTGTTAAACTTCCCAAACGCTTGATTATTCCTGTGCAGCAACATATTGGTGCACCGACTGAGGTATTGGTTGCTAGCGGTGAGCAGGTCTTTAAAGGGCAACTGATTGCTAAAATGGCGGATGGACAATTAGGCGCGTCGATTCATGCGCCTAGCTCTGGAATCATTGGCAAAATAGAAAAACAGGCGATACCGCACCCATCTGCATTGGATGCTTTATGTATTGAATTAATACTCGATGGTAAAGATAACTGGGGAGACTGTCGGCTACCCCCTTATATTGATTTTGCACAAATTGATAATGAGCGGCTATTAAAACGCATTGATGAAGCAGGTTTGGTTGGCTTAGGGGGCGCTGCTTTTCCTTCTTATGTCAAAGTGAGCTCATCGACTAAACATCAGATTGAAACACTGGTGATCAATGGTGCTGAATGTGAACCCTATATTAGTTGTGATGATTTATTAATGCGCGAACGTGCGGATGAGATCGTTACGGGTATTCGTATCTTACTGCAATTATTAAAACCACAGCAATGCTTAGTAGGCATTGAAGACAATAAACCTGAAGCCATTAGTGCGATGCAACGTGCTACCGAGTCACTGGATAAAGTACATATCTGCGCTATTCCTACTTTGTATCCAAGTGGCGGTGAAAAACAATTAATTAAAATCCTAACGGGTAAAGAAGTCCCTGCTGGCGATATCCCACTTGATCTGGATATTCTTTGTCATAATATTGCCACCACCTATGCCCTATATAAAGCAGTGGTTAAAGGCGAGCCTCTAATCTCACGAGTCCTCACTATTACAGGCGATGGGGTTAAACAGCCACAAAATATGGAAGCCTTAATTGGCACGCCTATTAGTGATTTAATAGAACAAGCAGGCGGTTATACGGCTAACGCACAACGCTTAATTATGGGCGGTCCGATGATGGGAATTCCGCTAAAAAATGATAATAATCCAATGGTAAAAGCGAGTAATTGCTTTTTAGTTGCTTCAGTTACATCATTGCAACAAGCGCATTCCATTCATGCATCACAACCACAAATGCCTTGTATTCGCTGTGGACAATGCATGCAGGTCTGCCCTGCGGAATTATTACCGCAACAGCTTTATTGGCATACACAGGCTAAAGATTTTGAACGGGTTACAGCACATAATTTAAATAGCTGTATTGAATGTGGTTGCTGTGATTTTGTCTGTCCTAGCCATATTCCTTTAGTGAGTTATTTCCGTTTTGCTAAATCTGAAATACACGTCCAAGAAGTCGCCCTGAAAAAATCAGATCTATCACGTAAACGGCATGAGTTTCTTGAGTTTAGAAAAGCACGAGAAAAACAAGAACGTGAGGAAAAAAGGCGTAAACATAAAGAAGCTTTGCAGAAGAAAAAAGCAGCAATGGCAGCCAAGAAGAAAGTAGCTGGAGAGAAGGTTGAGGATGACCCTAAAGCTGCGGCTATTAAAGCAGCATTAGCAAGAACGAAGGCTAAGAAAGCAGAACGAGCACGGAAAATTGAGCATTAACCTATATGGAATTTAAAACAGACAATTCACCTTTTACAGGCAGCACATCCAATATCGGCAGTGTTATGCGACAGGTACTCTATGCACTAATCCCTGGTGTGTTAGTGATGTTCTATTTCTATGGTTGGGGCGTATTGATCAATATCGTTCTCGCCATACTGATTGCGCTTGGCTTTGAAATCTTATCACTATGGTTGCGCAAGCGACCTATTAAACCCTTTCTAGCGGATTATAGCGCCATTGTAACCGCCTGTTTATTTGCCTTGAGCATACCGCCGCTTGCCCCTTGGTGGATCTTAATGGTAGGTCTGTTTTTCGCCATTGTGATCGCAAAACATCTTTACGGTGGTTTAGGTTATAACCCATTCAATCCTGCAATGGTTGGTTTTGCTGTCTTAATCGTCTCTTTTCCATTAGAAATGACACAATGGATTAGCCCTGAGTTTAGCAATGACTTTATGCCTTCCTTAGCAGATTCCCTCCGCATTGTTTTTACTGGTTTTGAAAGCCTTTATAGTATTGATCAGTGGGATGCTATCACAATGGCAACTCCACTGGATGATATGAAAATAGAGTTAAAATCAGGGCATTATTTTTCTGAAGTAATGCAAACCAATGGCTATGGTTTTGCCTCAGGAAAGGCGTGGGAACTGGTTAGCCTCGCTTATTTAGGCGGTGGTTTATGGCTACTTTATAAAGGCATTATTAACTGGCGCATTCCTGTTTCATTGCTATTAACCCTCGCCGTTGTCGCGGCTATTTTTGGCTGGTTAGAGCCTGATATGCGCCAATCACCCTTGTTTCACTTATTTAGTGGTGCAACGTTATTAGGTGCATTTTTTATCGCCACTGATCCTGTATCAGCTTCCACCACACCGCGCGGTCAATTGTTTTATGGTGCAAGCATTGGCTTCTTTATCTATGTGATTAGGACATGGGGCAATTACCCTGATGCTATTGCATTTTCTGTTTTGATTATGAATATGTCAGTACCGATGATTGATTATTTCACCCAGCCACGTGTATTTGGTGCAAAGTCAGGGGGGAAATAATGAGACGACTACTCAATGCCATGCGCAAATCCAGCTTATTACTCAGCTTTTACGCCCTTGTTGGGGTGCTCTTTGTAGCCACTGCTAATCTTATCACTCATGATCAAATTGCTGAAAATCAACGCATGGCACTACAACAAAAATGGAACGAGGTACTGGATGCCTCTCACTATGCAAACGACTTAAATAATGCCAATAAAATCATTAGCGCAGAAGAAATAGGCTTACCCTATGATGCCACGGTTTATCTAGCAAGAAGCAAAGAGGGTCAACCTGTTGCTGCCATCTTTAGAGTCACCACCTTACAGGGCTATAGTGGTGCAATTACCTTATTGGTCGCGGTAAATTATGCGGATCAACATCTTGCGGGTGTACGAGTTGTCGAGCATAAAGAAACCCCAGGTTTAGGTGATAAAATTGAAGTCGCTAAAAGTGATTGGATATTGGGATTTAAAGGTAAATTTCTAACCAATCCATCCACAAAGTCATGGGCAGTCAAACGTGATGGGGGGGAATTTGATCAATTTACAGGGGCAACCATTACCCCACGCGCCATTGTCAACTTAGTTGAAGATGTCTTGATCTATGCTCATAAGAATATGCAACAACTGTTTAAAGACCCCATAGCCAATCACACAGGAGACAAAAAATGAGTGACTCACAAGAAAAGCAGTCTCCTGCGGTTGATTATTT
>DRMS01000085.1 GCA_011322515.1 Leucothrix mucor | reverse complement strand
TTAGGGGCGAGCACGAAATAAGTTCCAGATCCTTAATTAGACAGGATTTTATTTCGGATAGGGTAAGAAACTTCCTTAACTGTCTACTTAGGAAGTTCCAAGCAATGATTTTACCAATCTTACTTGCCCTTTTGCTCCTGCTTGAATCGTCTCAATCATTGCGTAGAGCAACTATGCGCCTCTTGAGATGCCTCAATCAGGAACAAAAAATCAGCGCAATATTAGGTAATATTCATTACTTAGAACTTCCTTACATTGCTAGCCTTTTTTTTAGAATTTTTTATGCCTTTCTTTTGCAAATAGCAGAATCATCAGGATTTTCAACACTACTGACAATTGCTTCAATAAAGTCATTAAACTCATCCAAGCTAATCGCATCTAAAATACGATTCATAACCAATGAATTGATTCCTGCAATGGTCTGCTGACCATTTTTTAGCTGAATATAGACTCCTGCAGTATCAACATCATCTGTATCGACAGAGTTATTATCGCTCAATAAAGCATCTTCAAGCCCTAACTCATCATAGAGTTCATCAAGCGCATCCCATAAAGCATCATCAATATCTTCTGATGTCTTTAAAACAAGCGCCCCTTGAATTTTTTCTCTTTCTTGAGTCCATTCAAGATTATTTTTATCCATAAAATCAATAAATTTTTTGGCTATTGATTGGTTGAAAAATAAATAATCTAACATAATAAATGCCCCATAGGCGAATACTCGCCGTGCTTAAAAAGCACAGCGTACCAGTTAATGATAGCGTAAATCAATTAACTGGCGTATTTTTTATCTACATTAACCAAATGTAGTTTTTCATTTTGAATACGCTCGTAGATTTCTTCTCTATGAACAGCAACGTTTCTTGGCGCATCAATACCGATTCGTACTTGGTTTCCCTTAACTCCCAAAACCGTTATACTGATATCGTCCCCTATTTTTAGAGTTTCTCCAACTCTACGCGTCAAAATTAACATCCCTAAGTCTCCATTTATAAAAAATTTAACCGCCAGCCCTTTGCGGCATTTTCTCTGTATACTTTTATCCTAAGAAGGCTCTTAGATAGGCAAACAAAGAACGTTTACTAACTTCCTGTTAGCTTTTACAGCGTGGCTAGTCTTGATAGCTTTATTGTGTCAGAGTAAAACTTAACCAAAGCTTAATGAAGCCTGAGCAAATATAAAATATCTATGATTATATATAGATTTCTTATACGGATTGCTTTTATGGATAACAGAAAATAAATAACATTTTTACAAATTCAAACCTAATGCAAGCTGAATTTATAAGCTAATTTTCTATTTTTATGGATGTTTTCTATTTTTTAGGATGCGATCTATAATGTACTTTTAGCAAATTATCCACTACAACCCAATATATAATTAACAAGCTATAGACATTCATTTATTAAATTTCCGCACCCTTCGACTCCGCTCAGGGAGCTGTACCCTGAGCGGAGTCGAAGGGTGCAATTATTTATGTTAAAAACTATATTTACATAAAATCCGAGAAAAAATACTTATTGTTGTTGTTCTTTTTATAGCGGCTAGTTGGTTGGTCTTCTTATAATAAATTATTTTTTAAGTAGCTTCGACAAGCTCAGGAAGTTAGCTCCCTGAGCTTGTCGAAGCTACGGGTTACTTGTATGACTTTACTTGTCCCGCTTTAAGTTCGCAGTTGTCTATTCTTTATGTCTGCCTCTGTGAGAAATAATAGGTATTAAACTCCCTCAGCTCGCTCACGCTTAGCATAAAATTCTGTTACAAATTCATCAAAGCGATTTCCTGCTATCGCTTGGCGAATAGAGCGCATTAATTCTTGGTAATAATATAAATTATGAATGGTACTTAAATGCGCGCCTAGCATTTCCTTGCATTTATCTAAATGACGCAAGTAAGCACGCGAGTAATTTTGGCAGGTGTAACATCCGCAGTCTTTGTCAATGGGATTGGTGTCTTTTTGATATTTGCTATTGCGAATTTTAATGATGCCATGTTGGGTAAAGAGAAAGCCATTACGTGCGTTTCGGGTGGGAATAACGCAATCAAACATATCAATACCACGCTTAACAGATTCAATAATATCTTCTGGTTTGCCAACCCCCATTAAATAGCGCGGTTTGTCTTCGGGAAGTAATGGAACGGTTGATTCTAGGACTTGATCCCGTTCATCTTTCGGCTCACCTACCGATAAACCACCAATAGCATAACCATCAAAGCCAATTTCGCGCAAACCTTTGGCAGATATTTCACGCAATTCGTCATACATTCCGCCTTGCACAATGCCAAATAGTGCCGCAGGATTATTGCCATGGCCAATTTTACTACGTTTAGACCAACGCAGTGATAACTCCATTGATTCACGCGCTTCAGTATAAGTAGCAGGATAGGGGGTGCATTCATCCAGAATCATCACAATATCTGAGCCTAATTCACGCTGAATTTGCATTGAATACTCAGGTGTAAGCATTACTTTTTCACCATTTACAGGAGAACGAAATTCTGCACCTTCTTCCGTTAATTTACGCATTTTTGCTAATGAAAAAACTTGAAAGCCACCTGAGTCCGTTAGTATAGGCTTATCCCAATGCATAAAATCATGTAGATCACCATGCTTCTTAATGATGTCAGTGCCTGGGCGCAACATTAAATGAAAGGTATTGCCAAGGATAATTTCTGCACCAAGCCCTTCCAGCTCTTCAGGCTTCATTGATTTAACGGTTCCATAGGTTCCAACAGGCATAAAAGCGGGGGTTTCTATAGTGCCACGCGGGAAGGTGATAGTGCCACGACGCGCTTTATGGTCGGTATTATGTAAATCAAATTTCATAGGTGTCAGCATGTAGGTAAGAGTGAAAAATAGACCAATAGGGGGGGGGGTAAAAAGAAAAACAAATTATCTCGCAGAGACGCAGAGTACGCTAAGAAAAGATAAGAAAACCCCTTTGCGTACTCTGCGTCTTTGCGAGAGAACTATTTTTTGTACCCCAGAGGTATAGCAAAAACCCGCACCCTTCGACAAGCTCAGGGAACTAGCTTCCTGAGCTTGTCGAAGGGTGCGGGTAAAATAGCATGAATTTTAACTGCTTCTTAAACAGAGGAGAAATATAATAGCCTGAAAAAAACGATAGTTAATTAAACCGCATCCAACTCAAATGCTTCATGCAGGGTACGTACGGCAAGCTCTAAATATTTCTCATCAACCACCACTGAAACTTTAATTTCAGAGGTTGAGATCATATGAATATTAATGCCTTCATCGGCTAATGCCGCAAACATTTTACTGGCTACGCCTGCATGTGAACGCATTCCACCGCCAACAATAGATATTTTTGCAATTTTTTCATCGCCACGACACGTCTTTGCGCCTAGCGTTTTGCCTATGTTGCAGAGTATCTTTTCAGCCTGCTCATAGTCATTGCGATGTACAGTGAAGGTGAAGTCAGTTAACCCTTCGTTACTTACATTTTGTACGATCATATCCACTTCGATATTAGCATCTGAAATAGCACTGAGTATTTTAGAAGCTAC
>DRMS01000084.1 GCA_011322515.1 Leucothrix mucor | reverse complement strand
GGCAAAAAATATTTTTTAGGATATTTTGCTGTATGAAAAACAGTCTATTGATTGTTTTTACCTCACTTCTTGCCGATTATCGGTATGAATATTGGATTAAGCGTGGCAATGGGTTAGCTGAATACTTACCTATTGTGATTTGTAGTAATAATATAATTTATTGATTATAAAAAACTTCATGTTCTTCATGGTGATATATTATTTTTGAATTGGTGAAGGCATTGTTAATACCTATAGTGTATCTTCCAGATACGCTTGTGACTTGACGACTTGATCAAGTTCTAACAAAGTTGTTAATAATTCTTCCATACGATCTAATGGCCATGAATTTGGACCATCGCTCAATGCTTCATCAGGTTTTGGATGTGATTCCATAAAAATCCCCGCAATGCCTACCGCCATTGCAGCACGCGCTAAGACGGGTACATGCTGGCGCTCGCCACCTGAGCAATTCCCCTGCCCACCTGGTAGTTGAACGGAGTGCGTGGCATCAAAAATAATGGGGCAGTCGGTATCTCGCATCGTGGCTAATCCGCGCATATCCGAGACTAGGTTGTTATAGCCAAAGGTATAGCCACGCTCACAGACCATAATTTGCTCATTGCCAACCGCTCTGGCTTTATCCACCACGTTTTTCATATCCCAAGGTGCTAGAAATTGCCCTTTTTTGATATTCACGGGGAGTTTTAATGTTGCTACTTTTTGAATAAAGTTGGTTTGCCGACAAAGAAACGCGGGAGTTTGCACGACATCGACCACATCTGCAACCTCATCCAGTGCAGTATCTTCATGCACATCGGTTAACACAGGTACACCTATTTCATTTTTTACTTTCTCAAGAATACGCAAGCCTTCTTCTATTCCAGGTCCTCGAAAGCTAGCATGGGAGGAGCGATTGGCTTTATCAAAGGAGGCTTTAAAGATATAGGGGATCGATAATTTATCGGTTATTTGTTTTAATGTTTCGGCAATATCCAGTGACATTTTTTCAGATTCAACCACACAGGATCCTGAGATCAAAAAGAAGGGCTTATCTTGGCCTACCTCAAATCCACATAATTTCATGCTTAATTCCTTGCTGATTTTTTATGATGCGTTAAGGCAGCCTGTATATATCCCGTAAAGAGCGGATGCCCCGCACGAGGTTTTGAGGTAAATTCAGGGTGAAATTGACAGGCTAAAAACCAAGGATGATCCGCAAATTCAATCATCTCAACCAGTGTATTATCTTGCGATACGCCTGAGATGACTAAGCCCTTTTCAGATAATAGATCACGATAATGGTTGTTAAATTCATAACGATGACGATGACGCTCAACTATTTCATCTGTGCCATAAGAGTGTTGTGCTAATGAGCCTTCCAGTAGATTACATTTCTGCCCACCTAAGCGCATTGTGCCACCCATATCAGAGTCTGCATCACGCGTCTCAACATCTCCTGACTCATCCATCCACTCGGTAATTAAGCCAATAACAGGATGCGGAGTCTTTTGATTAAATTCAGTACTATTAGCATCATGCAACCCTGCGCAATGGCGTGAAAATTCAATCACAGCAATTTGCATTCCTAGACAGATTCCCAGATAAGGTACTTTATTTTCACGCGCATATTGTGCCGCAATTATTTTACCTTCAATACCGCGCTGCCCAAAACCACCAGGAACAAGGATGGCATCAACATTTTTTAATTGCTTTGGCCCTTCGGTCTCTAATTTTTCTGCATCAACATAGCGGATGGTGACTTTAGAACGGGTTTGCACGCCAGCATGTGTCAATGCTTCATTTAGTGACTTATAGGATTCGGTCAAATCCATATATTTACCCACCATTGCCACAATAATCTCAGACTCGGGAAATTCCATGATATTAACCACTTCTTTCCAACCCGCTAAACTTGCTTCAGGTAAGTTGTCTAGTTTAAGTTTATCGACAACAATTTGATCAAGGCGTTGCGAATGCAACCAGAGTGGAATTTTATAGATATTATCAAGGTCGATAACAGGAATCACCGCCTCTTCTTTTACATTAGTAAATAGCGCTATTTTCTTACGCTCTTTATCAGGGATTATTTTCTCACTACGACAAAGTAAAATATCAGGCTGAATACCAATGGAGCGCAATTCTTTAACAGAATGTTGCGTCGGCTTAGTTTTTAACTCACCAGCTGTTGCCAGATAAGGCACAAGAGTCAAATGCATAAATAGCGCATTATCGCCTTCTTCTACCCCCATTTGACGTAAAGCTTCCATAAAAGGCAATGACTCAATATCGCCCACCGTGCCACCGACTTCGACCATCGCAATATCAAACCCTTTGCCCGCCGCACGTACACCTGCTTTTATCTCATCGGTAATATGCGGAATAACCTGCACTGTTGCACCTAAATAGCCACCTTGTCGCTCCTTGCGAATCACATTGCTATAAATTCTGCCACTCGTAAAATTGTTTAATTGGGTGGCGGTAAAACCCACAAAGCGCTCATAGTGTCCCAGATCCAGATCCGTCTCTGCACCATCCTCAGTAACAAAGACCTCACCATGTTGGAATGGACTCATCGTTCCAGGGTCAACATTAATATAAGGATCAAGCTTCATCATTGTGACACTCAGACCGCGTTCTTCAAGAATTGAACCTAGCGAAGCTGCCGCTATACCTTTACCTAGCGATGACACCACGCCGCCTGTAATGAATATATATCGCACCATATATTTGTTATTCCTGATAAATGTAAATCAAGGCGCAGATTCTAGCACACACACTTTATAGAAACAGCCTGATAGTTTAGTCGATAGCAAATAAAAATACCTCTTTCAGGCGCTGTTGATATTTGATGATTATCTCCCCTTTTTTCTGATTTTTACTGATCTCTATTCATCCTCATTCCCACGCAGTAGCATGGGAATGAGGGATGGCTAGGGAGATTAGAGGCTACACAATTAACATAAAATATGATAAGGAACGTGCACGAAACAACGTCCCGATCTCTAACTTGCCTTTTTATCCCAGCTTGGATGATCTCATTCGTTGCGTAGAGTGACTATGCGCCTCATGAGTTCATCCAATCTGAAATAAAAATTCTACGTTAGAACTTCGGAAAGTTATTCCGTGCACGTTCCTAAGGCTTTATCTATTATTATTTCGTGCTTTTCGTGGTTAAAAACACTTAGCTGCGTAACATCAGTTTATAAGATGAGAAAGCTTTTACTCCTAAGAAATGAAAGCTTTAGCTTTTTCCTGAACATTAAAACAGGCTACCAACTTAAGGCGGGACAAGTCACGTCATGGCAAATAACCCGTACCCTTCGACAAGCTCAGGGAACTAGCCCTTCGGTAGACTCAGGAGACCGCTTCCTGAGCTTGTCGAAGGGGGCGGGTGAATAGCAGAAACATGAACTGTCCCGCCTTAAACGGGTAGCCTTAAAACACTTAAGAAGTATGATCATACCTATATTTATTCTTGGAGACTAAAAAAACCAATGTCAGAAATTAAATTATCAAAAGAGCAAAAAGAAATAATCGTTACTAAAATTAAGCTTTATTTTAATGATGAATTAAACCAAGAAATTGGTCAGTTTGATGCTGAGTTTCTATTGGATTTTTTCTCAGAAACGGTGGGTGCGTATTATTACAATCAGGGATTGCTTGATGCACAAGCAGTTATTAGCAGTAAGGTCGATGAGTTTGCCGATGCTTTGTATGAGATTGAAAAGCCTACGGATTAAAGGCAATAAAATCTAAGTAGAAGGTCATAATAAATCTAATAAAATAAATGAGCATAATGTTAGATTTATTGTGTCCTCCTGCTCCCTCTTGCTTAAGGAGGTTCCAAGTAGTGAATTTAGCTCTATTGCGCTGATTTTTTGTTCCTGATTGGAGTATCTCAAGAGGCGTATAGTTGCTTTACGCAATGATTGAGATGATTCAAGCAGGAGCAAAAGGGCAAGCAAGATGGGTAAAGTCATTGCTTGGAGCTTCCTAACTTGCATAAAGATATTAGCACCTGCCTATCATAAAATTATTTTATTGTTTTCTCATGTAGGCGCTTACTCATTACTAAATCTAAAACAGGCTGTTCGCGCTTATTTGCGCGCTTGCAGTGATTAGGCTGGAATTTATCGGTAACCCAGATGACCATACGCGCCCAGCGGTGTGTTTTTCTAACTCGCCAAGCGTGTGAGGATACGGATTCCCATGCGTTACCGTTGAAAACGGCAGCATTGACAAAATGATCTAATGCGCGCACGCCTGCACGTCCACGTTGCACGTTGGAAAAAAAACCGACATAGACAATAATTAAGTAGCCTAGAATGGCTAGTGGCACGACTGCGGTCATTAGCAAAAAACCTGCAAGCCTTTCTTTCATTTCCAAAAAACTAATCCTCGCAGAAAGAAATAAAACTGAGGATAGCATCCTCAAAAAGTGTTGCTATTATACAACACTTTTTGAATCAGCGTTGAATGATACGCACATTAATGCCATTTTCAGAGCGAATGGTCAGCCGTCCAACAGGTTTTGGTTCAAATCCTGAGATGCTTTCTACACGGTATTGTTGTAAGAATGATGCAGTAATCAAGACTGCTTCCTGCATTGCAAATGACGCACCTACGCATAAGCGTTGCCCCATACCAAAGGGTAGGTATTTAGATTTTAAGGGTATATCATGTTGCTGTAAGAATCGTTGTGGATCAAATTCATGCGGGTTCTGCCAATTATCTTTATTACGATGAATTAACCATGGCGAAACAATCACTGTTTTTCCTTTTGCTACGATTTTATCACGTAAAGTGACTTTTTCTTTTGCTTCTCGTGCCATAAAACCAACGGGGGGGTATAGACGCAAGGTTTCGCGAAAAATAGCGGTGACAAAAGTGAGTTTTTTAATATCTTCTTTTTTGATTTTGCGATCACCGATGGTGTCCTGAATTTCTTTAAAGGCTTGTTGTTGGATTTCGGGGTATTCGGCAAGTAGGTAAAAGGTCCATGATAAGGCACTGGCTGAGGTTTCATGCCCTGCCAAAAAGAGCATTGCCACTTGGTCAACAATTTCTTTAAAGCTAAAGCGCTCATTGGTGTCGGGGTCAATGGTATTTAGCAGTGTGGATAAAATATCGCTCCATTCTTTATCATCACCGTTGCTAATTGCATCATAGCGGGGGCGAATCAGGCTTTCTAGGGTGTCTCGAATCTCTTGTGCTGCATCCCTTCTTTGGCGTTCTTTAAAGCCAAATAGCGCTAGCGGAATCTTAAATAAGCGCAACATGGTAATG
>DRMS01000083.1 GCA_011322515.1 Leucothrix mucor | reverse complement strand
TAGTTCCCTGAGCTTGTCGAAGGGTGCGGGTTGTTTGCTATGACTTTACTTGTCCCACCTTAAGTTGATAGCCCCAATTAGGAACAAAAAATCAGCGCAGTATAGGTAAATTCATTACTTGAAACTTCCTTAGACTGTTGAATGCAACGGTATAAACTAAAAATGGCATCCTCATTATTTCAAAGAAGCTTGGCGTGAAAGATTTATCTTTGCCGATGCCATTAGGCAAGATGGATGGTTGCTATGTCGTTTTATCCGCCTCGCCTAAGATAAACCTTACACGCCTTCACAATAGAAAGCGTCAACGAGAAATGAACGATGCTTAAAAAGCTTTAGTTTTCAGCTACTAAACCGCACTTCAAACTGCGCCCCACCCAAAGCAGAATCACAAATAGAAAGTTCACCTTGATGCTCAGCAACAATGCGCTTAGCAATAGCCAGCCCTAAGCCAAACCCTCCTGAGGCGCGGTCTCGACTACGATCAAGCCGTGAAAAGGCATCAAATATATGCGCTCTTTCCTCTTTGGGGATGCCTTTGCCATCATCTTCTACTGTTAATAAATAGGCATCATTATCTTTAGTCAGTGTTATTTTTACTTGCCGATGCGCATAACGTAATCCATTTTGTACCAGATTATCCAGTACGCGAGACATTAATCTGGCATCTATAGGGGCGGTTTCATGACGATCAATATCCTCTATCTGATAGCTCAGGTTTTTGTGGTTTGCTAATGGCATTAATTTTTCCATGCTATTACTTATCCACGGAATTAAGTGTTCTTCGCGTCGCTTAACAACGCTATCTTGGCGATCAAAACGGGCATAGGTTAATAATTCTTCAAGCAATAAATCCAGATCATCAATATCGGTATTTATATCATTGATAAAGCGCTGTTGATCCTTTTTATTATCAGCTTCTGCTAGCATTTCTAAGGCAAAGCGCATTCTGGCAACGGGGGTTCTTAATTCATGCGAAACAGCAGAGGTTAGTTCTTTATGCGAATGAATACTGCGCTGGGTTTGTTCTGCCATTCTATTAAACGCTTGTGCTATTTTAGCAATGGCAGCGTGCTTATTATAAGGTATACGAGCGCTATAATTACCTGCACCAAATTCATCAGCAGCTTGTTTGATTTTAATGAGGCTTGACCAAAAGGGATGCGCCCATAAAAACAACATCAGTGCAATTGAAAGCACAAACAATAATATCACCACAAGCAATGAGTAACGCAGCATCCAAGGAATTTGCATAGGGCCTATTTGCAGAATAATGTCACTATTGGGAACACGTTGTACAAACGCAGCTTCAGCATTATCACTGCTAATATTAGCAAGCTCTCCCTTTAAGATCTGTGCGCGTATTTTTTCAATATTCTTATGCCCTTTTAAGCGATCTAATAAGATAGATTCTTTAATCAAAAAGAGTGGCAAACCATAATCAGGATGTAGATTATTGATTATTTGTTGCCACTTTTCTTCTGGCTCATTAAACAAAAGCTGCTGTAGCAAATAATGCATCCCCTCTAAATACCTCCCCTGCACTAGCTCTATACCAATACCTGACTCATTCACGCTAATATCAACGTCAATATCAATATTGATACGCCATACTCGTGAACTATGGGGCATTTTTTTATAAACAAGATCCATATCTATCGGCATATTACCTGTTTCTTTGATTGTTTTCTTAACAAGCGCCTCATCCTCCACAGCAGAACTAACAATTTCTCCTTGTTGAAGACGCTTTATTGCTTCGTTCCCAAGGGGAAGGTTAGCAATTTTAAACAACCCTAAAAAAGAACCAAACGCTTGCCTATGTTGTTCTATTACCGCATCAATTTGTGACTGACTAAGCCCCTCAATTGATTTTTCCAAGAGCATAAACGTGCCTTTGGTTAAGTTTTCACCTACTTTATGCATCCCTGGCAACTTATCTTGATCAATGGAATCAAGGCTAACGATAAGGACAATAAAAAGAATAAAAGAAGAGAGAACAACAAGGTATAAGGTGATAAATAATTTAGTCATCGCCAGACCTACAAGGGGTACTTTGCGACCAGCCTTCTGCTACAAAGAGATAGCCTTTTCCACGCACTGTTTTAATACCTTTCGGTTTTGATGAATTGTCATGCAGTAATTTACGCAAACGGGAAATACGAATATCAATTGAACGATCCAACCCATCGTATTCGGTGCCTGATAATGCTTCACTAATTTTATCACGGCTTAATACTTCCCCTGCATGCAGGGCGAGAAACCACAGCAAATCAAACTCGATGGTCGTTAGTTCGATTGGGTCGTTATGCAGTAAAACAGAGCGGGAACTATGGATTATTTTTAACGTTCCAAAATCTAGTTGCTGTTGATGCGTCTTTTTGTTGGCGACTTCCGTGCTACTGCGCCGTAGCAAGGCTCTAATTCTAGCCAGTAATAAGCGGGGTTGAGCTGGTTTTATCACATAATCATCCGCGCCAATTTCTAAGCCAACCACTTGATCAATATCCTCATCTTTAGCTGTCAGCATTAATATAGGGCCGCTATATTCGCTCCGAACTTGTTTGCAAACCTCAAAACCATCCAACCCTGGTAGCATTAAATCAAGCACCACTAGATCAGGTTGCAACGCTATAATACGTTGCACGGCGGTATCACCACGAAATTCTGTTTCAACTTTCAACGCATTTTTTTGCAGATATTCAACCACCAATGCGGATAAACGAATATCATCTTCCACCAGTAAAATAGTGTGATATGGGACTACTGCTTGCTTTATTGTTTGCCTGCCGTTCATAAGTTATTACTCGTCATATATTGATAATATAGTATCCCTACTTCGCTACTAAATCCGTTGTACTTTTGTTATTAGAATGTACAAATTAGATACTTACACAAATCCGCAACGTTGGTAAGGCTTGTGGAACACCCCATAAAAGTGCTATTAAATCATTGGTTTCACAAGCTACTCCGCTCCGCCCTCCTAGGAATCAACAAAGAAATAACAAAGAAGCAACAAATCACTAACAGTCATTAACAATTGGTTTATCTATAGTAACGTCTTCAATTAAATAAGGGAGAGAGAGATTTATGTTTACTAGTAAACGATCAATCAATAATGTTTTAGCACATAGTATTGTATTTTCATTCATACTCTTTATAACAGCTTGTCAAAGTAGTTCTAACACTCGCGAGAAAACAATCAAAGATATACGCCAAAGTGTAAAGACCACCCTAAAAAATGACCGTGCGCCAGGTATGGCGGTTGCATTAGTCAATAAAGATAAGATAGTTTTTTCAGAAGGGTTTGGAGTGACTACTATTGGTACACAACAAATGGTTAGCGCCGATACTTCTTTTTGGTTAGCTTCCATTAGTAAAACAGCAATTGCTGTATCAATAATGCACGCTAGAGAGAAAGGTCTACTAAGTTTAGATGCGGATGTATACGATCTAT
>DRMS01000082.1 GCA_011322515.1 Leucothrix mucor | reverse complement strand
TAAGGGGGTAATTCCAGCAGGGTTAGAAATGATGGATAATCTCGCCATTCAAGCGGCAGAAGACTTTGCTCATACAGGTTATCCTGTTGATGCTGAAGCTATTTTGCTATGTGAATTAGATGGTGCGGATGAGGAGTTAGCCGAACAGGTAGAGATTGTTATTGATGTCTTAAATGAAGCAAATGCAAACCGCGTAATAATAGCAAGTTCAGAAGAAGAAAAGGCGCAATTATGGGCAGGGAGAAAAGCAGCCTTTCCCGCAGTTGGGCGCATATCTCCTGACTATTATTGCATGGATGGGACAATTCCACGCAAACGTATCGCTGAGGTATTAATTGAGATTAAAGCGCTATCAGAACAGTATGGATTGCGTGTCGCTAATGTCTTTCATGCGGGTGATGGTAATTTACATCCCTTAATTCTTTTTGATGCAGGTGTGGATGGCGAGCTTGAAAAGGCTGAGCATTTTGGTGGTGATATTTTAGAATTATGTGTCAAAATGGGCGGTACGATTACAGGTGAACATGGGGTTGGATTTGAAAAACTCGATCAAATGTGCATACAGTTTAACCCCGATGAATTAGCTCATTTTCATAATATTAAACATGCTTTTGATCCTTATGAACTACTAAATCCTGGTAAAGTAATACCCACTTTGCATCGCTGCGCTGAGGTAGGTGCAATGCATATTCATAACGGCAACTTACCACATGCTGATATTCCACGTTTTTAGGGACTATCATTTAAGAGTATTTGCGTGCGCCATGTTTAGGTTGGCTACCAATTTAACATGGGACAGTTGCTTGGCTGGAATTGTAAGTCGGGTTACGTTACCTCGCTACGCTTGATAAGCTAACCCGACCTACGCAGGATTTGTCCCGCCTTAAATTGCTAGCCTTTAGATTCAAAGCTGTGTATAGCGAGACTCTACAATGGGAATTAAATATTAACAAAAATAGATCTCTCATAAAGACGCAGGAAGTGCAGTAATCTGTTTTCTTTTTAATCCGCCCATGCAACACCTTTTAATATCGATAAAATAACTTATGGCATTAAATATTATCCCTAGCTCAATAGCGACCCGCGATATAAGCACTGAGCTACAGCAACAAGTCCAATCATCTATTGATCTACACTCCCCATTACTTATTCGTGGTGGTAATAGCAAATCATTTTATGGACGCGCACCTGTTGAGACTTCTAATATCTTAGAGATGAAAAATCATATAGGTATTATAAATTACGATCCTACTGAACTCGCGGTAACAGTACGTGCAGGTACACGCTTATTAGATCTGGAATTATTATTAGAAAAAAATCAACAAATGCTTTCTTTTGAACCACCCATTTTTAATCAAAATAGTACCATTGGTGGAGTCGTTTCTGCGGGTATTTCTGGTCCACGACGCGCTTTTAGTGGCTCTATTCGCGATGCGATTCTGGGTGTGGAGATGATTAATGGGGACGGCAAAATAGTTAAGTTTGGCGGTGAGGTAATGAAAAACGTGGCAGGCTATGATATGTCACGTCTAATGGTGCGCTCAATGGGCACGCTTGGCGTTATATTGAATGTTTCGCTACGGGTTATGCCTAAGCCTGAAAAGGAAATAAGTTTAATATTGAATGCCTCTCAAGAGGAAGGCTTGGCGTATTGCAAACAATGGCGTACTCAGCATTTACCCCTATCTGCAACCAGTTGGTACCGAGGTAAACTTTATGCGCGCCTATCAGGATCGGAAACGACTATCAAGGTAGCACTGCAAAAACTATCACAACAAATGAGCATTGAATTAGTAGAAAATGATGTCTTTTTTTGGCAATCAATCCGCAATCAACAACATACATTTTTCAATAAAATTTCCAAACCTTTATGGCGTTTATCATTGCCTATCAATACGCCTGTAATTGCGCGTTTTGAGGGGGATTTATTACTAGAAGCAGGTGGCACACAGCGCTGGATAAGCAATAACGCCCCCGAAAATATTATCCGCGCCGTTGTAAGGCGACATGCTGGTTACGCAACCCTATTTAATGGTCAACAGCATTTGCCAGCAGTACCACCTTTTCCTGTTTTAGCACCTGAGTTGCATAAATTGCAGAAAAATTTAAAGCGCAAATTAGATCCGCATAATATTTTTAATCCTGGACGACTGTATCGAGATATTTGATGAAAACTAATTTATTAGATAGTCTAAAAAAGACAAAAGAAGGACAGTTAGCGGATAGTATCTTGCGCAAGTGTGTCCATTGCGGATTTTGTAATGCGACTTGTCCAACCTACCAGATATTAGGCGATGAAAATGAAGGCCCACGAGGTCGAATTTATCTTATCAAGCAACTGCTCGAAGGGGCTGAAGTTTCTAACGCAACGCGTGATCATTTAGATCATTGTTTGACCTGTCGAAATTGTGAAACCACTTGTCCGTCTGGAGTGCAATATACTGATTTATTAGAGATTGGAAAGAAATATATTGAGGAGTCGAAAGCATATCCTTTTAGAGAGCGCTTTATTCGCGATGCTTTGTTGAATACACTCCCTTACCATCGTCGCTTTAAATTTTTTCTCAGTGCTGGGCGATTTTTCTCACCTATTTTACCAAAAGCATTGTGCCTTAAAATCCCTGCAAAAGTTGCCAAAGGAAAATGGTCTACACAGCAACATACTCGTCGTATGCTGATTCTTGATGGCTGCGTTCAACCAACCTTATCACCCGATATTAATAGCGCAACCTCCAGAGTACTCGATAAACTAGGCATTACACTGGTCAATATTAAAAAAGCAGGCTGTTGTGGCGCAATTAGCCAACATCTCAATAAAGAAAAAGATGCGCAACAAATGATGAAGCATAATATTGACGCATGGTGGCCAGCAATTGAAGCAGGCGCAGAAGCGATTGTGACAACGGCTAGCGGCTGTGGCTTAATGATTAAAGACTATGCGAAATACCTGCAAGATGATCCACAATATGCTGAAAAAGCGCGTTTTATATCCAATTTATGTAAAGATATTGCCGAAGTCATTGCGCTTGAAAATTATGCTAAGCTGGCAACTAAAACACCAAGGGCAATCAGTTGGCATCCGCCTTGTACCTTACAACATGGGCAAAAAATTACAGGTGTAGTGGAAAAAATATTGATTGATTGTGGTTATCAGTTAAATCCCATTAAGGATGCACATTTATGCTGCGGATCCGCAGGTACTTATTCTATTTTACAACCAGAATTATCCTCACAACTAGGTGATAATAAAATTGCCAATCTTGAGCAAAACAAACCAGAAATGATCGTCACCGCCAATATAGGTTGTCAAACACATTTGCAAGAACGTACTAAAACACCTGTTAAGCATTGGGTGCATTTATTGTTAGAAAGCTAAAACTGGAGTTATCGATGCAAAATATTAGCCGTGACATAGGCTCAAGTTTAGAAACACAGATTTTCAATTATATTCCTATTAACGATAAATTAGCCACTTCGGGGCAACCAACCCCTATACAAATAGATGCTATTGGCGCGGCAGGTTATGACTGTATTATTAATCTTGCCATGCATGACTCAACCGATGCACTGTATGAAGAAGGTGGCATGGTAAGTGAAGCAGGGATGAATTATTTTCATATTCCTGTACCCTTTGAAGCACCGACAGCAGAGCATTTACGGCTATTTCTTAATTTAATGAAGGCGCTAGATGGTCAGAAAATTTGGCTACATTGTGCTTATAACTGGCGCGCATCCGCTTTTATCAATCACTATAAGCGTAAAGTGCTGGGAATAACATCATTAGAGGAATTAGAGATGTTAGTGTTGCAACAGTGGAAGCCTGATAAGGCTTGGTTGATGTTTTTTGAGTTATGATTTGGCATTCTTCACCTAACGGTATTCGTGAAATAATCTGTTTATAACGGATTCTGTTAGTGCTGTAACTAGGGCTGTTCAATACTAAAAATCATGCTAAATCATACGGTTATAATATAGTATTGTAAATATTATTGACATTTCATATTTTAGACGATACTACAAAGCTTTTTTTCTGAGAAAATATTAACATGATATTTTTAATTTGTTGATTTTATTATAAATAGTATTGAACAGCCCTGATTCAGAAGCTACCACGCTCGTAAACCACTATGGAAATGGTGCAGATGTGACTTTTGATGGGGAAATGTATCAAGAGTCAATAATTGCTTAAAATGTAATGACTGGAATGAAAAAATTGGCTACCAACTTAAGGTAGTAGCTCATATTGTGATTTTTGTATGTTTCATGCTCAATCTGTCCACATGTAATCATATGATTTTCATGATTAATAGGGATCTGAACGGTTACTAGGAGAGACGTTGCATATACATCTCTCCTATGCAACAAAAACACCTAACTCACGCAATACCACAGTAGCGAAACTACCCGCAGGCAAGGAAAAACTTAACTTCATTTCGCCCTCTGTAAATTCATATTCAAATTCACTAACAGGCAGACGCAGTGAACGGCGTTCTTGTTTTAGTCCGTATTTGATTAAACCCTTTGCTAAGTCGTTAAGCGCTTCGGCAATTTGCTGTTCTAATGCAGCTATATCGCCGATTGTTAATAATTCTCCTTTACCCCAGAGCGCACCTGTTGGGTGTATATCTTGTTGCTCGGTTCTTTCTTCTAAGGTTGGATCACCATCATTGACAAAGCAGGATTTTGTGCCGTTTAGCATAAAAACATCACCCGCTTGCGCTTGATCCCATGTGTTTTGCGCCACTCTTTGCGAGAGTATATGGTTAAATATCCATGAACGTGCTGCGGAGAGGAAAATACTTCGTTTATGGCGCGATTTGATGTTAAAGCCTGATGAAAACCAGTTTTTAGCACTGGCTATATTATATAAATCACGTCCAAAGCGTTGCTCCCCATAATAATTTGGCACACCCTTTTCTTTTATTTTTTCACAACGTGTTTTGCCAAGTTCAATATCCCCTTCTAATTGACGAATAATCAAAGAGAAACGATTACCTTTCAATGCGCCTTTGCGCAATTTTTTATTATGTCGTGTTTGCTGGAGTATATTAATGGATTCGGGGAGTTGTGTTTGGAAATCTGGCGCTTCTTTTCTAGGGAGGTAGACGCTAAACCATTGTGTAGTAATCGCATGGCGGTCTTTCATGCCTGCAAAGCTAACATCTCTTTTTTGTACACCTGCGATTTTGGCTAACAACCCTGCTACCCAGTCGGTATTTTCACCTGTTTTTTCGATTTTTAAGAAGATGTGCTCACCTGTTCCTGAGGGGGTAAAGGCGGATATTTCATCTACTTTAAAATCACTGGCTTTACTACGAATTATGCCGCTTAGCAT
>DRMS01000081.1 GCA_011322515.1 Leucothrix mucor | reverse complement strand
TCATTCCCGAGATGTTTTATCAGGAATCTTGCTAAATCTCCCCGATAACAACACTTTTAAGAGATGGTTAAGTAACTGCCCTCTGTACATGACAAAAACTCTTTTGAGAACCTAATGCATTGCCTTCTAATCGAATAATCAATTACTTACAATACATTCTGGTAACTTCTCATAACTTGCAGGTAGCCTTATAAAACAATAACTTAAAGCATTTTTAAAATTCAAAAATGATTGTTTTCACAACAAAATTTCATTTTTTTGCTTTCTAAAAAGTAAAAATCAATGGTTTAGCTATGCTAAAAACCAAGATGTCTATTTTTTGGTCTCTACAAGTTATTGATTTTAAACGTGCCTGTGGATTATGAGAAGTTACACTTTTATGATTTAGGATAACTAGAAATAGGTGATTTATCCATTAACCGCCATGGAATTTACACTACTTATTCATAAGTTTATACATTTTAATTATATATATCAGCTTGTTACAGCACCAACAGAATCCGTTATAAACAGGAATATTTAAAAAAACAGCGGTGCCAAGTAATAAGGAAGTTCCAAGCAGGTTCGACAACTAAAAATATTATCAATGCATCTTGTTTCTTAATCCCCATAAAAAAAGCCAGACAACAAGTGTCTGGCTCAAAATCACATTAAAAAGTTAGGGGAAACTTTTTAATGTGATAAACGAGTTCACGAGGAACTCTCGGGGGCTAACAACAGAAAAATTATTTACAAATCAGCATTTTTTTGTTGCTTTGTGGTAGTGTTAATAGGTCTAAATATTCAATCAAAACACTCTGTAGAATATCATTCTACATGACTGTTTTTTTATTCGATTAATTTAGCAACACAGACGAAGAGATAGGGGGATTAGCATTTCTGCCCTGTGACTAATTAAGATGATGTAATAGTATCCATTGAATAGGTTTTATGCATCTTGTTCACGATAAAAAGCCTTATTTGCTGATTAGTGGTGGTTTGTTTTTAATCAGGTCTATTTTATTGAGTCTCTAGCAGATAAACGGGTAGAATGTCGTGTTCCATCAGCTACCAACTTAAAACTTAAGGTGGGACAAGTAAAAGTCATAGCAAACAACCCGCATCCTTCGACAAGCTCAGGGAACTAGCTTCCTGAGCTTGTCGAAGGTGCGGGGGGAATAGCAGAAACATTAACTGTCCCACCTTAAACTGGTAGCCGTTCCACCTAAAGAGTTTTAATCCAATGCAATTAAGCAACGCGCAAAAGAAATTATTACAAGAAACCTCCTTATTCTCTGGTTTGCCTGAGCATAGTTTTCAGACAATAGCGAATAATTCACACTTACTAGAGCTTAAAGCAGGGGAAGAGTTGTTTGAACAAGAGCAACCCGTCACCGATTTTTTCTTTCTCTCTGAAGGTCAGGTCAAATTAACACGCCTTTCTTCTGAAGGTGATGAAAAAGTGATTGAGATTGTTAATAGCGGCGAAAGTTTTGCGGAAGCAGCCGTTTTTGGGCAGTTTACAGGCTATCCTGTCAATTGCTTTGCGATACAAAAAAGTACTGTTTTTAAAATTTGTGCAAAATCTTATATCAATGAATTACGCGCCTCTGTTGATAGTTGTTTTGCGGTTATGACCAGAATCAGCCATCAGAATCATCGTCTACTAAGGGAAATAGATAGTTTGACTTTACACAATGCGATGCATCGCCTTGCTGTTTATCTATTAAAAGGGATTGAAGACGAAGCAGGCGCGGTAGAGATCAATTTAATTGCTCCTAAGCATGTGATCGCCTCACGCCTTTCAGTAAAGCCTGAAACCTTATCGCGCACTTTTAAGCGCCTTGTGGGGCGTGGGTTTATTACAATGGAAGAAAAAGTCATTACTATTAAAGATATAAAATCTTTCCGTAAACTGGTTACTCTTGGATAGAGATAAAAAAATATAGTTCTCGCAAAGGCACAAAGATGCAGAGTACACAAAGGGATTTTCTTATTTTTTCTTAGCGTACTCTGCGTCTTTGTGGAGAGAATTTGTTTTTCTTTCTAACTCTATGAATTAACTATTAACTGCCTATCCCACCTTAAATTACTAGCCTACTTATTGGTCAGCATAACCAGTAAACCCTTGTAAGTGATACACTGAATATTCTCTTACCATATTAGGATAAACCTGCACGGCTAGAGTGTCTTTAAGCTTAGTACTTGTTGTAAAGGTGGTGCGTATTTCATCTGTCATAGGTTTATCAGTAACAAATAAGAATTCTTTGTCTAAAGGCTGTTTCAACATACCCTGTAAGTCATAATGATGGTGTATTTTTTGCTTGGCATTCCATGTCATAACGGTCATTGGGCGGGCATGGTAAACAAGATGCGATAGTATGGTGCGGTCTGTGCCGAGTAAGATGGCTTCTGGGTATTGTGCTTGAATAGCTTTATAGTGCAGACCTATTTCTCGCCATCCTTTTAAGCGCTTGCGTAAATCTGTTTTACTGCTTAATTCATATCCTGCTAGATTAAAAATGGCTTCGGTGTGATAAACCAATGCGCCTAATGCGAGATTAATAGCGATAGCCGTGATTAATAAACGTATGCGGTTTTTTTCTAATAACCATGCAGCAACTAATATACTCGCAGTAATATAAGTAGGCGCAGCCCAGTTTGCATTGGCGCGTCCAAATAAGGCTTGTAGTAAAATAATGCCTAAAAACATCCAGCTAAAACTGACTAAGAGCGCTTTATGTTTGAGTTTTTGGGTAAAGCTGATGATTAAAAATAGTATAAAAAAGACAGGCCCAAAAACCAGTAGCTGCCCAACGATAAAGGTGCCTAGTTCATCCCAGTGAAATAAGCGTTGTTCAAATTCAGCTATTTCGGAGGTATGTACAAAGGTGATATAGCCATGCTGCGCATTCCAATATAAATTGGGTAGCCATAATGCAAAGGCTAATAAGGCAGCAACCCATAGGCGCGGATTTTTAAATATTGCAAATTGTTTGCTAGCGAGCAAATAAGCCAATGCAG
>DRMS01000080.1 GCA_011322515.1 Leucothrix mucor | reverse complement strand
ATTTGAATAGTGGGTTCATGTGGTGGCTTATATTGCTTTTGTTGTCGATAGTCCTTAAAAGCATAGATTGCCCAGCATCCAGAAGGCGAAATATTATATTCGTGATAATGTGTCTCCCCGCTAAAGCCAACAAAGGCTTCAAAACAAGTGTGTTGCCATAAATCATCTTTTTGCTCTGGTTTGCATTGTTGGGGAAGTTGAATCCCCTCTAAATCTCCCTGTAAAACATAGTTTAATTGAAGCTTGCCATTTGCTAAGTATGTTGCGTTACTTGAAATTTTTATTTGCAGTGAGCTGGGTGTGGAAGGATGGCAAATTAAAGTATGCATTATTGAATCCTTTTTGAAAATTCTTGTACCACCTGATAAACCGCCTGCGTTAATTTCCTCAATTCCTCTTTGCTAATAATATAAGGTGGCATTAAATAAACCAGTTTATTAAATGGACGCACCCAAACGCCTAGCTCTACAAAGCGCGGTTGCATCCAATAAATATCAATGGGGTAATATAGCTCGACTACACCTATTGCACCTTTGCAACGTACCTCTTTTACACTATCTAGTTGGGCGCAGGGGGCTAATTCTTGTTTTAATTGTTGCTCAATGGCGAATACGTTTTTCTGCCAGTCTGATTCAAGGAGCAAATCAATACTGGCATTAGCAACGCTACAGGCAAGTGGATTTGCCATAAAAGTAGGGCCATGCATAAGCACGCCTTGCTGATCTGCGCTAATGCCTTTGGCGACTTTTGTGCTGGCAAGGGTTGCAGCAAGTGTCATATAACCACCTGTTAAGGCTTTTCCTAGTACTAAAATATCAGGTTTTACATCGGCTTGTTGATAGGCGAAGAGCGTGCCTGTGCGTCCAAAGCCTGTGGCGATTTCATCGAGTATCAATAAGACATTATGCTGTTTGCATAATTGGCTCACTTGGCACAGATATTCAGCGCAGTACATGCGCATCCCACCTGCATTTTGTACCATGGGTTCTAGAATGACGGCGGCTATTTGTTGCTTATTTTTAATCAGAGCTTGTTTAAAATCCTCAATCGTACTGACTTGCCACTTATCTTCTGGCTTACAGGTGGGCGCTTCGACAAAAATACTTTGCGATAGGATGTGGCTAAACATCTCATGCATTCCATTAATAGGGTCGCATACTGACATTGCGCCAAAGGTGTCACCATGATAGCCATTGCGCACTGTTAATAGTTTATGTTTTGTGGATTTTCCCTGTGCAACCCAATATTGCAATGCCATTTTAATCGACACTTCAACCGCCACTGAACCAGAGTCAGCAAAAAAAACGTGTTGTAGATTATCAGCAGTGAGATCAATTAGCTTTTTTGCCAGCTCCACGGCGGGGCGATGGGTTAAACCGCCAAACATCACATGCGACATATTAGCCAATTGATCAGTAATTGCCTGATTTAAACGTGGGTGATTATAGCCATGAATACAAGTCCACCATGATGACATGCCATCGACCAATTCTTCCCCTGTTTCTAAAGTGAGGATGACACCATTCGCTGATGCAACGGGAAACACGGGGCTAGGGTTGAGCATACTGGTATAGGGATGCCAGATATGTTGTTTATCGTATGCACTAAGTTGGTTGTTATTCATGGATTTTGCTGGTTATAGGTGGAAACTATGATTAAGCCAATTATGTGTCCTGCTAAGCTTGCAGACCTTGCAGTGCAGTAGATTACAACAGTTTCTAGCAATATTTTTTATTGGGCTACTTACTCGACTGGGGAGGTTAGAGAGAAACTAACCCTATTTAATTTAGGTTTTTAATCTGCATAAATTTAAATGATTGGAGCTAGTTTTTGTTGGAGGGCTTATCGTATTTTTGAAGGGTGAATATATCACAGATAATTTACTTACAGTCTCTATAATTCAATACTCTTAAACATATTAGAGGTATCTAGCATGAGTCATTCAAAAATAATATCCTTCATTTTTATTAGTCTCTTACTAAACGCCTGTGGTGGATCTACTGGAAATACTAATACAACCAATACATCAAATAAACTTGTTACACAAGTTCTTGTTGACTATGGCAATAATGGGGAGATCGATACAATCAAGGATTATGAATATGATGAAAATGGAAATCTTCTTTTCTTAAGAACAGATACGGGAAATGATGGTGATTATGACACTGTTATGGAATATGCTTATGATAATCAAAATAACAGAATCAAACAAACTAGATGGATAGATAAAGCTAGAATACGTGCGGAGGAAGTTCTCAAGACCTATGATAGCAATAACAATATGCTAACCAATGATATAACTGACTATTTAAATGGGTTTAGCGAATACAATACATATACTTATAGTGGTAACAAAATAGCAACAAGAAGAATAACTAGTTCTGACAATACTTCTATTTACACTTATTTTTATACAGGCAATGTACTTGATATACACCAAGATATCAACAATGATGGTGAGCTTGATTACATCGAAACAATAAACTACGATGGAAAAGGCAATATCATTCAAAGTGGCATGTATAATCCTGATGGTACTTTATCTACTTCTTTTACAGGCAAAATCCAAACCTTTAGCTACGATGAACATCAAAATATTTTGATCTCAGGCACCCTATCGGGAACTATTCATTATCGACATACTTATACTTATGACAGTAATGGCAATATGCTAACGCATTTATTTCAACCAACAGGCGGTACTATTTCTTTGTTGACATATCTCTATGATTAAGCCAATTATGTGTCATGCTAAGGAATGAGCACGGAATAAGGAAGATCCAAGCAAGAGTAAAAAAGCGGTATGCCCCTCTTTTTGGATGCAAGTTAGAGATCGGGAAGTTATTTCGTGCTCATTCCTAAGCTTGTAGACCTTACAGGCTGGTGCGTAAGACTAAGGAACGGGCACGAAACAACTTCCCGATTTCTAACTTGCCTTTTTATCCCAGCTTGGGATGATCTCATTCGTTGCGTAGAGTGACTATGCGTCTCATGAGTTCACCCAATCTGAAATAAAAATTCTGCGTTAGAACTTCGGGAAATTATTCCGTGCACGTTCCTAAACAACCACCTTTTATTTTTCTCATTATCTCACTGATGATTTGAGTCTAATATTGCCTCCATTCAAACAAACAAATATTCCGTTTTTGTTTGCAAAATTCCATACCAACTGCATAAATAGATTTATCACCTTGATATTTAAGGAAGTATTCTCGCTCTTTAATTTGTTCCAATGCCTTTCCCGTGGGTTTATCAACTGCTTTGATTTCAAAGATATAAATTTTATTATCCAATTTCAGGGTCAGGTCAATACGGCTATGGTTGGTGGTATCTTCTGCAATCAATTCAAAACCTAGACTGGCAAGGTAGGCATACATGACGCTGGCATAATAGCCTTCGTAATTTTGTAGCTTATTATTGGTAAAATTATTATAGGGAATGGATGAAAATAATCGCTTAATGGATGCTTCTAGTCCGTTTAAATCACCTACTTGTAAACAATCATGCAAACGTTGCTGAAATTGCAAGGTTTCATGGGTTTGGGTGGTGAGGTAGCTAATAAAAAGAACATTCAGTGAGGTTTGAATTTCACGGTTAGGAATAGTGAGCAGATAGCTTGAGCCAAACGATGTTTTGCGTCTTTCCTTAATGGTGAGATAACCTGTTTGCCACAGTAAAGCGATTAAATCGATGTGATCAACATCAAAGGCATCCAGTGTTGCTGCCGAGGCGATGTAGTTTTCTATTTCTGGAATATACCATGTTT
>DRMS01000079.1 GCA_011322515.1 Leucothrix mucor | reverse complement strand
CTGTTACGCCAATAGCGCTGTTAAATTCTTTCGCCTGTGCTAATGCATTTTGCCCAATGCTTGCATCGATCACTAACATTACTTCATGCGGTGCTTCTGGGTCAATTTTTTGCATTACGCGCTTAACTTTTACCAGCTCTTCCATAAGGTTGCCTTGGGTATGCAAACGCCCTGCGGTATCGGCAAGTAGTACGTCGATATTGCGTGCTTTAGCAGATTCCATTGCATCATAAATAACCGATGCGCTGTCTGCCCCTGTTCCCTGCGCGATAACAGGAATATCATTGCGCTTACCCCAAACCTGCAATTGTTCTACAGCGGCAGCACGAAAGGTGTCGCCTGCGGCTAACATCACCGATTTACCTTGTTGTTGGAATTGTTTAGCCAGTTTACCAATAGTGGTGGTCTTACCTGCACCATTGATGCCAATCATGAGGATAACAGTTGGCTTGTGTTCCTTTTTAATTTCTAGAGGTTGTTCAACAGGTTTTAAAAGTTCAACCATGATGGTATACATCGCTTGTGATAATGCATCAACATCGGCAAGTTCTTTACGTTTTACTGCATCCGTCAGTTGATCAATGATTTTCATGGTCGCATCATAACCAACATCAGCCATTAATAAGCGTGCTTCCAGTTCTTCCAACACCTCATCATCAATCATTTTTTGACCGAGAATAAAAAGCCCAACGCCTTCACCTAGTGATTCACCCGTGCGTGATAGACCTTTTTTCAAACGAGAAAATAAGCTTTTATCCGTAGGCTTTTCTTGTGGTGTATCAAGCGTAGATTCTGCAACCGATTCACGCCTATCTTCCACGGTCTGTTGCTGATCCGCTTTTGCCGTTATTGCAGATTTTTCCTTTTTGCTCTTAAATATGCCAAACATCGTCTATACTATGCCTTTCTAATAAAAATCAGATTTAAAATTAATGAATAGAATAATATCACGCAGCCTATTGCTTATCGCGGTTCTTTTTCTTCCTTGGGTCACATTTGCCAAGAAAGCCCCTATAGAAACACCAAAAAAGCCCCCCAGCGTCTATGAAATGTCGCTTGAAAATGGATTGAAGTTACTGATTAAACAAGACAAACGCGCACCCATTGCGGTGGTGCAACTTTGGTATCGTGTTGGTACTAGCTACGAACATGAGGGAATCACAGGATTATCGCACGCCTTAGAGCATATGATGTTTAAAGGCACAAAAACCCATCAATCAGGACAGTTTGAAGTTATTTTATCGGAGAATGGAGCGCAAAATAATGCCTTCACGTCGCAAGATTACACTGCCTATTATGAGGTATTGGCAAAAGACCGTATTGAAGTGGCGCTGGAATTAGAGTCTGATCGAATGCGTCATTTGATTCTTGATCCTAAAGAATTCAAAAAAGAAATCGAAGTGGTTAAAGAAGAGCGCCGTATGCGTACCGATGACAACCCTGTTTCCTCCATGCGCGAACAGTTTAATGCGGTTGCTTTTATGAATAGCCCTTACCGCGCACCTGTTATTGGCTGGATGGTCGATTTAGACGGCATGAAGTTGGATGACTTGCAGGATTGGTATAAAAAATGGTATGCGCCAAATAATGCCACGCTGGTTATTGTTGGTGATGTAGAGCCAAAAGAAATGAAAACCTTGGTGGATAAATACTTTGCCAAGATCCCTAGGCGTAAATTACCTGAGGTAAAATCACGTACCGAGGTTAAACAATTTGGAGAACGTTATTTAAAAGTCAAACTTCCCGCTAAAGTGCCTAGTTTACGCATGGGCTTTAAAACGCCAGGAATCATTGATGCAGTTAAAGCCGTTAAAGGTCAACCTAGGGTTGAAAAATGGGAGCCTTATGCGCTAGAAGTACTTGCCACCATTCTGGATGGCGGCAGTAGCGCACGGTTATCTAAAAACCTCATTCGTGGACAAGAAATAGCGGTGAGTGCAGGGGCGGGTTATTATGGCTTTGGGCGTTTATCAGATCTATTTGTACTAACAGGTACGCCCGCTAAAGGCACTACGGTGATGCAATTAAAAGAGGCGTTATTAAAAGAAATTCAAACCCTTAAAGATACACTGGTCAGCACCGATGAGCTAAAGCGTGTTAAAGCACAGGTGATTGCGGGCGAAGTTTATGAGCGTGATTCTATTGAGCATATCGCTACGCTACTTGGTTCATTAGAGTCAACAGGGATTGGTTATCAATTAATGGATGAGTATGTGCCTCAAGTCTTAGCCGTCACCGCAGAACAAATTCAAAGCGTTGCTAAAAAATACCTTATTAATGACCATTTAACCGTGGCAGAACTTATTCCTCAAGACCTAAAAAAAGCAAATAATAAGCCAGCAGGAGAT